>NZ_JBHJUK010000177.1:0-15181 GCF_042266225.1 Kitasatospora sp. NPDC056181 | reverse complement strand
CGGAGGCGGTGGCGGTGGCCGCGCGCGGGGCGGCGGCGGCCGTGGTCGCGTCGGCGACGGGCTCAACGGCCGGGGTGCCCGTCGGCAGGGGGGTGGAGGGAGTCGAGGAGGGGGTCACGGTCGGTGCCCCCGGCTTCTCGCAGCTCACCGAGGCGACGGTGATCCTCCCGGTGACCTTGGCGACGTTGAGGTTGAGCGGGTTCACCTCGATCTGCACCTCCAGGGCCGAGGCGGCGGCCGTGGTCGAGGTGGTGGTCCGCTTCGAGAACTCCACCGAGACGCTGCCGACCAGCGGGACGTCCACCTTGGTCGGCCCGTACAGGCTCAGGGTGACCGGCTTGCCGAGGACGGTCAGCCTGGCGGGCGCGACCACGTCGGCGGTCGGCTGCCCGTCGACCGGACAGGTGGCCTCGGAGCTGAGCGCCTCCAGGCCCAGCAGGGTGGTGGCCGGGAGGCCGGGGGCGTGCACGTCCGCGTTGACCAGCCGGACGGAGGCGGAGGTGCCCTTGGCGTCGGACTTCGTCACCGACGTGCCGACGTCCGCCTTGACCAGGGTGACCGGGCCCTGCTGCTCCACCCCGTCGACCTTGGCCGTGAGGACGGAACTGTCGCGCTGGGCCGGGGTCTCGACCTTGTTGAGCGCGATGTTCACCGGGACGTCCACCGTCTTGTTCAACAGGCTGACGTCCAGGTCGAGTTCGGCGGTGACGGCGCGCGCCCTGCCGGACGGCGCGGCGGGCTGCGGCGTCGGCCCGGTGGCGTGCGCGGCGGGCACGGCTATCAGGGCCGACACCGCGGCGGTGGCGGCCGCGACGGCGGCGACGGGACGGAACGAGGACATGGCGGTACCCCCACGGGTGGTGGTCTCGGTTGAGCGGGCCTCCGGCCTCACCCGCGGCGCGGGGCGAGGGGCCGCTGC
This sequence comes from Kitasatospora sp. NPDC056181, assembly GCF_042266225.1. NCBI lineage: Bacteria > Bacillati > Actinomycetota > Actinomycetes > Kitasatosporales > Streptomycetaceae > Kitasatospora > Kitasatospora sp. NPDC056181. The sequence goes on along the minus strand of NZ_JBHJUK010000177.1, from coordinate 14,262 downwards.
TCTGAACGACGAGCCGCCAGTCTTCTCGAACAATCCGTCACATGAGTCACACAGAACGTCATTTCACCCGTTCGAGTGAGGTTGACGCCCGGCACTGACGCCCGGCACTGACGGACGGAACGGCTACGGCAGCCGCCAGTCCACCGGCTGCGCCCCCTGCCGCACCAGCAGCTCGTTGGCCCGGCTGAACGGCCGCGAGCCGAAGAAGCCGCCGTTCGCCGAGTACGGGCTCGGGTGCGCCGACTCGATGGCCGGCACCTCCCCCAGCAGCGGGCGCAGGTTGCGGGCGTCGCGCCCCCAGAGGATCGCCACCAGCGGGCCGCCGCGCGCCACCAGCGCCCGGATCGCCTGCTCGGTGACCTCCTCCCAGCCCTTGCCCCGGTGGGCCGCGGGCTTGCGCGGCGCGGTGGTCAGCGCACGGTTGAGCAGCAGCACGCCCTGCCGCGTCCACGGGGTGAGGTCCCCGTTGGACGGCTGCGGCAGGCCGAGGTCGCTCCCGTACTCCTGGAAGATGTTGATCAGGCTGGCCGGGACCGGCCGCACCTCCGGCCCGACCGAGAAGCTGAGCCCCACGGCGTGGCCGGGGGTCGGATAGGGGTCCTGCCCGACGATCAGCACCCGCACGTCGGCGAGGGGCTGCTGGAAGGCGCGCAGCACGTTCGGCCCGGAGGGCAGGTAGGTGCGGCCGGCGGCCAGCTCGGCGCGGAGGAAGTCGCCCATGGCGGCGACCCGCCCGGCGACCGGCTCCAGCGCGGTGGCCCAGCCGGGCTCGACGATCTCGTTCAGTGGACGCGGTGCCATGGCCGCCACCCTATCGGCCTACGCCGACAGCGCGTTCACCCGGATGATCTTCGAACGCACGACGGGAACGGTCCCCCGGCCGCGCCGGGCGATCACCCCCGCCCGCGGCGCGGCGCTCACTCCGGCAGGCCCGGCCGCCGCCCCGCCCCGGAGCGGACGGTCACCCCACCGGGCGGCCGCGCAGCACCACCAGCCGGGGATCGGCCAGCACCCGGACGTCGGCCCGCGGGTCCTCGTCGTAGACCACGAAATCGGCCGGCGCGCCCTCCTCCAGGCCCGGCCGGCCCAGCCAGCGGCGCGCGCCCCAGCTGGCCGCGGACAGCGCCTCGGCCGGGGTCAGCCCGGCCTTCACCAGCTCGGCCACCTCGTCCGCGACCAGGCCGTGCGCCAGCGAGCCGCCCGCGTCCGTGCCGACGAAGACCGGGATGCCCGCGTCGTGCGCGGCGCCCACGGTGGCGTAGCGGCGCTCGTGCAGCCGGCGCATGTGCGCGGCCCAGGCCGGGAACCTGGCCTCGCCGCCGGCCGCAAGGCCCGGGAAGGTGGCGATGTTGACCAGCGTCGGGACGATCGCGACCCCGCGCTCGGCGAAGGCCGGGATCAGCTCCTCGGTCAGCCCGGTGGCGTGCTCGACGCAGTCGATGCCGGCCGCCAGCAGGTCGGGCAGCGACTCCGCGGCGAAGCAGTGCGCCGTCACCCGCGCGCCCTCCTCGTGCGCCGCCGCGATCGCCTCGGCCAGTGCGTCCCCGGGCCAGCAGGCGGCGAGGTCGCCGCGCTCGCGGTCGATCCAGTCGCCGACCAGCTTCACCCAGCCGTCGCCGCGCCGGGCCTCGGCCCGGACGTAGGCGGCGAGGTCGCCGGGCTCGATCTCGTGGGCGTAGTTGCGGATGTAGCGGCGGGTACGGGCGATGTGGCGGCCGGCCCGGATGATCCGGGGCAGGTCCTCGCGGTCGTCGATCCACCGGGTGTCGGCGGCCGAGCCCGCGTCGCGGATCAGCAGGGTGCCGGCGTCGCGGTCGGTGACCGCCTGCTTCTCGCTGGTGGCGGCGTCGACCGCGCCGTGCGCGTCCAGGCCGACGTGGCAGTGCGCGTCCACCAGACCGGGCAGCACCCAGCCGGTCACCGTCCGGACGTCGGCGGCGCCCGGCGGGCGCTCGAACGCCACCCGGCCGCCCACCACCCAGAGTTCGTCACGGACGTCCTCCGGGCCCACCAGCACCCGACCCCTGACGTGCAGCACCGCGCCATCGCTCATGTCCCGCACTCTACCGACGCCGACGCCACGTGTAAGCAGTGAGAATGCGGCACACTCGTTCCCGCACCGACCACCCGCCCGGCGAAAGGCCCGTCACCCGTGAGTCCCTTCCTCGACCTGCCCCCGCTCACCGCCGCCGACTTCGCGGCGATCGAGGACCAGGTGGCCGCGCTGCTGCACACCACCGCGGACGTGATCGTCACCCAGGGAGAGGCGCTGCTGCCGCTGGAGGCCGCGATCAGGGGCGCCGCGCACCCGGGCTCCACCGCGCTGAACATCGTCACCGGCCCGTACGGGCAGACCTTCGGCAACTGGCTGCGCGACTGCGGGGCGACCGTCGTCGACCTCGCCGTCCCGTTCGACAGCGCGGTCACCCCCGAGCAGGTCGCGCAGGCCCTGCGGGAGAACCCGGCGATCGACTTCGTCTCCCTCGTCCACGCCGAGGCCGCCACCGGCAACACCAACCCGGTCGCCGGGATCGCCGCCGTGGTCCGGGAGCACGGCGCGCTGCTGATGCTGGACGCGGTCGCCTCGGTGGCCGCCGAACCGCTGCTCACCGACGCGTGGGGCGTCGACCTCTGCGTGATCGGCGGCCAGAAGGCGATGGGCGGCCCGGCCGGGGTCTCCGCCGTCTCGGTCTCCGACCGCGCCTGGGAGCGGATCGCCGCCAACCCGGCCGCGCCGCGCCGCTCCTACCTCTCCCTGCTGGACTGGAAGGAGCGCTGGACGGACGCGGGGCGCACCGTGCTCCCGCACGCCCCGGCCCAGTTGGAGATGCTCGCCCTCGGCGCGTGCCTGGACCGGATCGACGCCGACGGCCTGCCCGTCGTCATCGCCCGCCACCGCGCCGCCTCCGCCGCCACCCGCGCCGGCGTCCGGGCCCTCGCCGCGCTGACCCCGTTCGTGCCCGAGGACGCCCACGCCGCCCCGGTCGCCACCACCCTGCGCACCCCGGACGGCCTGCCCGCCACGGCCCTCACCGCCGAGCTGCTCCGTCTCGACCCCACCCTGCCGGTCCAGCCCGGCGGCGGCGCCCTCGCCACCACGATGCTCCGGCTCAACCACTACGGCCCGGCGGCCTCCCCCGCCACCGTCCGGGGCTTCCTCACCGCCCTGGCCACGGTCACCGGGACGGACGCCGGGCCGGCCCTGGCCGCCGCCGAGGCCGCCTGGGCGGACGTCCGGGCCTGAGAACGCCGGAGCGGCCCCCGCTTCCGCACGGGGGCCGCTCCGGCGGGGCCGCTCAGTGGCCGCCCGCGTCCACCACCTCGACGCCGCGGATGTTCCGCTCGATCTCCTCCACCGGCAGCGCGACCGCCAGGGCCCAGTAGTAGATCACCAGGGAGAACAGCACCACGACGAGGATGTCCCACCAGAGCGGCAGATTGCCCTGGGACCCCTCGCCGAAGGTGCCCTGCCAGGAGGTCAGTCCCATGCCGACCAGGTAGACCGGCAGCCACTGCCCGGCCTTGAAGTCCATCCGGGGCGCGTTCGGCACGCCCTTCGACACCGAGTAGGCGGAGTACCCGCCGAGCAGCACGTAACCGATCAGGATCGCCAGGCCCAGCCGCCAGAGGGTGTCCCAGCCGGCCCAGTAGATGACCAGGCTCGCCACCACGAAGGCGATCGGCGAGATGATCGTGCCGCCGGGCAGGTGGTACGACCGCTCCAGTGCCGGCAGCCGCTTGCGCAGCACGCCGAAGGCCAGCGGCGCGCCCGCGTACATCAGCACGACGGCCGAGGTGATGAAGCCGACCAGCCGCTGCCAGCTCGGGAACGGCAGGAAGCAGAGCACGCCCGCGACCCAGGCGATGATCAGGCCGAGCCACGGCACCGAGCGCTTGTCGGTGAACTGCAGGGTCTGCGGCGCGTAGCCGTTGCGGCTCAGGCCGTAGGTGACCCGCGAGCTGGAGGTGATGTAGACCAGCCCGGTACCGGCGGGCGAGATGATCGCGTCGATGCGCAGGACGGTGGCCAGCCAGCCCAGGCCGATCAGCGTCGAGAGGCCCGCGAACGGCCCGCTGATCCCGGGGAAGTCGAGGTTGGTCCAGCCGCCGGCGAAGGTCTCCGGTGGCAGGGCGCCGATGAACACCACCTGGAGCAGGACGTAGATGAGCGTGCCGATCACGACCGATCCGAGGACGGCCCGGGGGATGTCCTTGCGGGGGTTGCGGCTCTCACCCGCCCACTGGATGGCCTGCTCGAAGCCGAGCAGCGCGAAGATCACCCCGCTGGTGCTGATCGCCACCAGCACGCCCTTGGCCCCGTCCGGCGCGAAGCCGTGGGAGGTGAAGTTGGAGCCGTGGAACTCCGTGAACCCGAGCACGAAGATGGTCAGGACCGGGACGAGGACCTTCCACACGGTGGCCACGCTGTTGGTGTGCGCGAGCAGCCGCACGCCGAGGAAGTTGATCGCGACGAAGACGCCCAGCAGGGCGGCCGCGACGAAGAACCCCTCGGTGGTCAGCGTCTGGTTGGGGTTCAGCAGGCCGTCCGCCCAGGACCAGTGCTGGGCGTAGTTGATCATCGCCTGCACCTCGATCGGCGCGATGGTCGCCGCCTGCAGCCAGGTGAACCAGCCGAACGACATCCCCGCGAATCCGCCGAACGCGTAGTGCGGGTACCGCGCGGTGCCGCCCGCCACCGGGAACAGCCCGCCCAGCTCGGCGTGCACCAGCGCGAGCAGGATGATCGCCACCGCACCGATGCCCCACGAGATCAGCGCCGCCGGCCCCGCCGCCACCGCCGCCTTCTCCGCCCCGAACAACCACCCGGACCCGATGATCGCCCCGACCGAGGCCCAGAGCAGCCCGATCATCCCGACTTCCCGTTTCAGCCCGGTATGCCCCGAGGCTGCAGGTGTATCGGTGGTGGGGTGAGCCATGACCGGCCGCCTCTCGCGTCGGGGAAATCCGCTCCGACAGTGCCGCAGCACCCGCCCCTCCCCCTCACCGAAACGCGCGGCGATCCGCCCCGTCACCCGAACGGCCCGCCACCCGCCCCGGGAGCCGGGCGGAGGAATGGGCCGTCGGTGGCGGCCGGCACCGGGCCCGCGGGACGGCGCGGCCGGGCAGGGCGTCCTGCCGCCGGCGCCCGGGCGACCTCCCGGCACAGTTCCCCCGGCGTTCACCTGCGCGGCACGCGGACATCACCGGGGGGCGGCAGGCTCCCGGCGAAGGGGGTGAAGTTGGCTATACAACTCCCCTGCCGCTTCGTCGAGGAGGAGAACCGTCGTGACCGAGCTGCCGCCGTACTGGCTGCGCGACAACTGCCCGTGTGCCGAGTGCCGGGATCCGCGCAACGGGCAGAAACTGTTCCAGATCACCGACCTGCCGGACGATCTCGCCGTCGCCGCACAGGCCGAGCTGAACGGGCACCTGGAGGTGCTCTGGTCGGACGGGCACCGGTCACGCTACCCGCTGGAGTGGCTGGAGCGGCCCGCCGACGGGGACGGGCGGACGGAGACGGAGAAGCGGCTCTGGGCGGCGGCGGACTTCGCCCGCGGCATCCCCGAGGCGGAGTGGGCGGCGTACCTGGCCGACCCGGCCGAGCAGGCGGCCGTCCTCGGCGCCGTCCGGCGCAGCGGCTTCGCCGTGCTGCGCGGGGTGCCGGCGGTCGAGCGGCAGGTGCTGGAGGTGGCCGGGACCTTCGGGTACGTGCGGGTCACCAACTACGGCGAGCTGTTCGACGTCCGGGTCGAGCCCGACCCGAACAACCTGGCCTTCACCAGCGTCGCGATCACCCCGCACACGGACAACCCCTACCGGGACCCGGTGCCGACGCTCCAGCTGCTGCACTGCCTGGAGAACTCGGCGACCGGCGGCGACTCCGGCCTGGTGGACGGCTTCAAGGCCGCGGCGCTCCTCCGGGAGGAGGCGCCGGAGGACTTCGCCGTCCTCACCCGCACGCCCGTCCCCTTCGCCTTCCGCGACCGCTCCGCCGAGCTGCGCGCCGACCGTCCGCTGATCGGGGTGGACGCACTGGGCCGGATCCGGGAGGTGCGGTTCAACAACCGGTCGATCGGCACGCTGCGGACGGGCGACCCGGAGGCCTTCTACGCCGCCTACCGACGCTTCGCCGCCATCACGCTCCGTCCCGAGCTGCAGCTGACCTTCCGCCTCGGCCGCGGCGACTGCCTGATCTTCGACAACACCCGCCTCCTGCACGCCCGGACGGCCTTCGAGCAGGACGGCTCGCGCCACCTCCAGGGCTGCTACGCCGACCTCGACTCCCTCCTCTCCACCCTCGCCGTGCTGCACCGCCGTTCCGCCGCGCTGGACGCGATCGCCGATCTCTTCGAGGGGGTGGGCGCCGGCGAGTACCTGGGCGAGGCGGTCACGATGGCCGAGCACATGCTCCAGGCCGGCGCGCTCGCGGAGGCGGCGGGGGCGGCGCCGCACCTGGTCGCGGCCGCACTGCTGCACGACGTCGGGCACTTCCTCGACGAGCACGGCCACGACTCGTCGCACGGACGGGACCTGATGGAGGGTCAGGACAACCGGCACAGCGACACCGGCGCACAGTGGCTGGCCCAGTGGTTCGGCCCGGACGTCACCGAGCCGGTCCGCCTGCACGTGGCCGCCAAGCGCTACCTGTGCGCGGTCGAGCCCGGGTACCGCGAACGGCTCTCCGAAGCTTCCGAGTTCACGCTCCGGGTGCAGGGCGGCCCGATGGGTGCGGAGCAGGCCGCCGCCTTCGCCGCCGCCCCGGGCGCCGGGGACGCGGTCGCCGTCCGCCGCTGGGACGAGCAGGCCAAGGAGGCGGGCGCGAGCACGCCGGACTTCGAGCACTTCCGCCCGCTGCTGGCGTCGCTCATGCGCTGAGCGGGAGCGGGCGGCCCGGCCGGGCCGCCCGCAGGCCGCGCCCCCGGGTCAGTCCTGCTCCCGGGTCAGTCCTGCTCCCGGGCGTGCCGCGAAAGAGCCGACGTGGCCAGCGAGTTGTGGACGCTGAAGGCCACCGTTCCCGGCAGGTAGCGGTCCTGGGACCACTCCACCGGCATGCCGGTCGGGTCGGTGGTCCGCCGCCGTTCGCGCAGCAGCGGGCCGCCGCGGCGGCAGCCGAGCAGCCGGGCGTCCTCCGCGTTGGCCGCGACGACGTCGATGGTGTGGTCGGCGTCGGTGAACAGGATGCCGTGCTCGCGCAGGACCTCGGTGTGCGACACCACGTCGGCCGGCAGCTGGGCGACGATCTCGCCCACCCGCGGCGGGTAGATCGTCCGCTCGACCATCACCGGCGTGCCGGAGAGAGTGCGCAGCCGGACCGTCACGTACACCTCGGAGCCCGGCTCCAGCCGCAGCTGCTCGCGCTCGGCGGCGTCGGCCGGGCGGCGGACCAGCGAGTCCAGGATGCCGCCGGGCTCCTCCCCCATGGAGTACGCCCAGTGCGTGAAGCTGAGCAGTTCGGAGAAGCTCTGCACCCGGGCGGTGCCGAGCACCACGCGCCGGGTGCCGCGCCGGGAGGTGACCAGCCCGTCCGAGCGGAGCACGGCCAGCGCCTGGCGGACGGTGCCGCGCGAGACGCCGTACTGCTCGGCCAGCGCGCCCTCGGCGGGCAGCCGGCCGGCCTCGCCGTAGGCGCCGGTGGTGATCGCCTCGCGCAGGTCGGCGGCCACCTTGCGGTAGAGCGCACCGGCCGCGCGATCCTCGGTGGCCGGGCGGGCCTGGGGGGCCTGGGGGCGTTCGGGCTCCAGTGCCACGTCAGTCAAAGTCCCTCCTGGGGCGGTGTCCTGCGCAGCCGTACCGGCGCGGACAGCCCGACCTTATCCCGCTGCGCCTTCGAAGCATCGCATCCGGTTGATCACTCCCCGGTGGCCTGATTCGACCGTTCCCACAGCCGACTCCGGTTCTGGGCCATCCGTTCACCTTCCCGTCACCGGGCTCCGGCGTACTTACCCCCGTCAGCGAAGTTGGCTAGTCAACTCGGACGGTTTCGAACAGCCGCCGCAGGGACCCGAAGAGCCGCTCGCGCGACCCGATCCCCCGATCTCGACATCTCTCGCAGTACGCCCCCGATCAGGAGACTGACCCGTGACCGTGCACCGTGCCCGCGCCGCCGCCTTCGCGGCCGTACTGACCGCCGCCGCGCTCTCCCTCACCGCCTGCGGCTCCGCCGGTTCGTCCGCCGCGAAGTCCGGCGACGCCGCCAAGGCCGGCGCCAAGGACGCCAAGGACGCCACCTCGGCCGCCGACCTCGGCGGCATGGACGCCCTCGTCGCCGCGGCCAAGAAGGAGGGCAAGCTGCACGTCATCACGCTGCCCAAGGACTGGGCCAACTACGGCAAGATCATGGACTCGTTCAAGGCCAAGTACGGCATCGAGATCGAGGACGAGAACCCGGACGGTTCCAGCCAGGACGAGATCAACGCGATCACCTCCCGCAAGGGCCAGGACCGCGCCCCCGACGTGGTCGACCTGGGCAGCGCCTTCGCGCTCCAGGCGGTCAAGGACGGCCTGCTCGCCCCCTACAAGGTCGCCACCTTCGACAAGGTGCCGGACACCATGAAGGACCCGAGCGGCGCCCGCGTCAACGACTACGGCGGCTACATCTCCATCGGCTGCGACGCCAAGAAGATCGCCAACTGCCCCAAGACCTTCGCCGACCTGCTCAAGCCCGAGTACAAGGGCCAGGTCGCGCTGAACGGCAACCCCACCAAGTCCGGTTCCGCGTTCGGCGGCGTCTACGCGGCCGCGCTCGCCAACGGCGGCTCGCTGGACAACATCCAGCCCGGCATCGACTTCTTCGGCAAGCTGAAGCAGTCCGGCAACTTCAACCCGGTCGAGTCCACCCCGGCCACCATCGAGAAGGGCGAGACCCCGATCTCGATCGACTGGTCCTACCTGAACGCCGGCTACACCGACGAGTTCAAGGACAAGGGCGTCGACTGGAAGGTCTCCGTCCCCGCCGACGGCAGCTACGCCCAGTTCTACAACCAGGGCATCAACAAGTACGCCCCGCACCCGGCGGCCGCCCGCCTGTGGCAGGAGTACCTCTTCAGCGCCGAGGGCCAGAACCTCTTCCTCGGCGGCTACGCCACCCCGGCCACCTTCGACGCCCTGAAGAAGGACGGCTCCCTGGACGCCGCGGCCGCCGCCAAGCTGCCCACCGTCGAGAAGCCGTTCACCACCTTCCCGACCCAGGACCAGATCACGGCCGCCAAGAAGGTCGTGACCGAGAACTGGACCAAGGCCATCGCGGGCTGACACCCGGCCGCAGCACACCCGAACGGGCTGATCGACTCATGACCACGGCTCCCACCCCGGTGCCGACCACCCCCGCCGCCACCGACCTCGGTGGCGGCGCGGGGGCGTCCGCCACCGCCACGACCACCACCCCCACCCCCCGCCGGCGCACCCGCCGGCGCCCCGGCGGCGCCTGGCTCGCCACCGTCCCGCTCTTCCTCTTCTTCGTCATCGGCTTCGGCCTGCCCGCCGTCGCCATCGTGATCGGCGCCTTCACCACCTCCAGCGACGCGGAGGGCGGTGCCGGCCGGTTCACCCTCGACAACATCACCGCCTCCGTCCAGGGCGCGTACTGGACGGCGATGGTCAGCAGCCTCAAGCTGTCCGGCCTCACCGCACTGCTCGCGACCCTGATCGGCCTGCCGATCGCCCAGGCCGTGGTGACCTCCCGGAACACCTGGCTGCGCCAGGCCGTGCTGACCGCCTCCGGGGTGCTCGCCAACTTCGGCGGACTGCCGCTCGCCTTCGCGTTCGTCGCCACCCTCGGCAACGCGGGCGAGGTCACCAAGCTGCTCCACCTGACGGACCACGGCTGGTCGCTCTACTCCTTCACCGGCCTGACCATCGTCTACCTGTACTTCCTCATCCCGCTGATGGTGCTCACCATCACCCCGGCCCTGGACGGCCTGCGGGTGCAGTGGCGCGAGGCGGCGCACAACAACCGGGCCACCACCGTCCAGTACTGGCGCCACGTCGCACTGCCGATCCTGCTGCCCTCGCTCCTCGGCGGCTTCGTGCTGCTCTTCGGCAGCGCCTTCGCCGCGTACGCCACCGCCGCCGCCATGGTCGGCGCGACCGTCCCGCTGGTCAGCCGCTCGATCGCGGACGCGCTCTCCGGCAACGTCCTGGTCGGCCAGGGCAACCTCGCCCTCGCCCTCAGCCTCAACATGATCGTCGTGGCCGTCCTGGTGATGGCCGTGTACCTCCCCCTCCAGCGCCGGAGTGCCCGATGGCTCAGCTGACGACCCCCCGAACCTCCCGGCGTCCCGGGGTGCGCTGGTGGCGCGGCGCCGTCCTGCTGCTCGCCGGCGTCTACTTCGTCGTGCCGCTGGCCGCCGCCGGCTACTTCTCGGTCGACGACCCGAAGGGCTTCTCCTTCGAGGCGTACACCGGCCTGCTGAGCGCCGAGGGCTTCCTGGACAGCCTCTGGCTCACCCTCGGGCTCGCCGTCGTCACCGTCCTGGTGCTGCTGCTCCTGCTGGTGCCCGCGCTGATCGCGGTCCGGCTCGGCGCGCCGAGGCTGCGCCCGGTGATCGACGTGCTCTGCACCCTGCCGCTGGTCGTCCCGCCGGTCGCGCTGACCGCCGGCCTGATCGGCGTGCTCCGGTGGGGACCGGACTACCTGATGGACACGCCGTTCTTCCAGACCTTCGTGTTCGTCCAGGACCCGGACTTCCCGCTGGTCCTGGTCATCGCCTACGTGCTGATGTCGCTCCCGCTCGCCTACCGGGCGCTGGACGCGGGACTGCGCGCCGTCGACGTGCGCACCCTGGTCGAGGCCGCGCGCAACTGCGGCGCGAGCTGGCCGCGCGCGGTGCTCACCGTCGTGCTGCCCAACCTGCGCGGCGCGCTGCTGAACGCGTCCTTCCTGACCCTGGCGCTGGTCCTCGGCGAGTTCACCGCCGCCTCGATCCTCGGCTACCAGCCCTTCCCGGTGTGGATCTACTCGGTCGGCAACAGCCAGGCCCACATGTCGGTCGCGGTCTCCATCCTGAGCCTGCTGATCACCTGGCTGCTGCTGCTCCTGCTGGCCACCGTCGGCCGCGAGCGCGGCAAGAAGACCACGTCCTGACCTCCTTCGGAGAAACGAACCCCCATGAGCTCCCTCGCCGTTGAGAAGACCGCCACCCGCTCCGGCGGCGCCACCGTCGAATTCCGCACGCTGCGCCGCTCGTTCGGCGCCACCACCGCCCTGGACGGCCTCGACCTGACCGTCCACCCCGGCGAACTCCTCGCCCTGCTCGGCCCGTCCGGCTGCGGCAAGACCACCGCGCTGCGCATCCTGGCCGGTTTCGAGCAGCACGACTCCGGCCAGGTGCTGGTGGACGGCCGGGACATCACCGCGATCCCGGCCCACAAGCGCGACGCCGGCATGGTGTTCCAGTCGTACAGCCTCTTCCCGCACCTGACCGCCGCCGACAACGTCGCCTTCGGGATGCGGATGCGCGGCACCGGCAAGGCCGAACGGCGCAGGCGTGCCCAGGAGTTGCTGGAGCTGGTCGGCCTGCCGCAGCACGCCGACCGCTACCCGCACCAGATGTCCGGCGGGCAGCAGCAGCGCATCGCGCTCGCCCGCGCGCTCGCCCTGGAGCCGCGCGTCCTGCTGCTCGACGAGCCGCTCTCCGCACTGGACGCCAAGGTGCGCCTCTCGCTGCGCGAGGAGATCCGCCGCCTCCAGCAGGAGCTGGGGATCACCACCCTGTTCGTCACGCACGACCAGGAGGAGGCGCTCTCGATGGCCGACCGCGTCGCGGTGCTGCGCGCCGGCCGGCTGGAGCAGTGCGCCACCCCGTCCGAGCTGTACGCCCGCCCGGCCACCGCCTTCGTCGCCGAGTTCGTCGGCACCATGAGCCGCATCCCGTGCCTGCGCACGGCCGAGGGCGTCGAGGTGCTCGGCCGCCGGCACGCGGTGGACGGGGTCGTCCCGGCGGACGGCTCGCTGGACGTGCTGGTCCGCCCCGAGAACGTCACGCTGACCCCCGCCGCCGACGGCCCCGCGCTGGTGGTCTCGGCCTCGTTCCTGGGCGCCGTCACCCGGCTGACCGTCCGCCTCGACGACGCCACCGTGGTCAAGGCCGACCTGCCGACCGAGGCCGCCGCCGCGCTGCCGGCCGGCGCCCGCGCCGCGCTGACCCTCCCGGACCGTCCGGTCCTGGTGGACCGTCGTACGGTCTGATCCGTCCGCATTCTTCTGATGAACCGCCGAAGGTACCGCCATGCCTGATTCCCGCAAGCCCGCCGCCGTCCTGTTCGACATGGACGGCACCCTGGTCGACACCGAGCACCTCTGGTGGCAGGCCGCCGCCGAACTCGCCGACGAGCTGCACCACTCACTGACGGACTCCGACGTCCCCGAGGTGCTCGGCCAGGCCGTCGAGCACACCGCCGCCCACCTGCACAGGGTCAGCGGCACCACGCTGAGCGAGGCAGAACTCGCCGACCGGCTCGGCGACTCCTTCGCCGGCAAGGTCGCCGCCGAGACCGTCCCGCGCCCCGGCGCGCTCGCCCTGCTCGCCGAGCTGCGGGACGCCCGGGTGCCCACCGCGCTGGTCTCCGCGTCGCCGCGCCGGGTGGTCGACCTGGTGCTCTCCACCATCGGCCGCGACTGGTTCGCCGTCACCCTCGCCGCCGAGGACACCCCGCGCACCAAGCCCGCGCCCGACCCCTACCTCGCCGCCGCCGAGCGGCTCGGCCTGGACCCGGCGGCCTGCGTCGCCGTCGAGGACACCCCGACCGGCGTCGCCTCCGCCACCGCGGCGGGCTGCGCGGTGCTCGCCGTTCCGTCGTCCGACGTCACGATCCCCGGCGGCTCCCGGGTGACGCTGCTCGACAGCCTGGTCCACGCCGACCTCGCGCTGCTCGGGAAGCTCGGCGCCGCGCCGACGGTTTGACCGGCCATGTCCTATCTTCTGCTCGCCCTCGCCATCGTCAGCGAGGTCTGCGCCACCAGCGCCCTCAAGCTCACCGAGGGCTTCACCCGCCTCTGGCCGAGCATCGGCGTCGCCGTGGGCTACGTGCTCTCCTTCGCGCTGCTCGGCAGGGCGCTGAAGCACATCCCGGTGTCGGTCGCCTACGCCGTCTGGTCCGGTGCCGGAACGGCCGCGGTGGCGGGGATAGGCGTGGTCGCCTTCGGCGAGTCGCTGGGCCGGCTCCAGTGGCTGGGCCTGGCCCTGATCATCGTCGGCGTGGTCGTCCTCAACCTGAAGGGCGGCCACTGAGGAGGAGCAGGGAGCCGGGCCGGCCCGGCTCCCTGCTCCCGGCGGCCTCAGCCCGCCGCCGGCTCCCCGATCGGCCAGGCGATCTCCAGGCGGTTCTCCGGGTGGCCGGGCGTGCCCGTCCAGTGCCGGAAGATCTCCTGGACCGGTCCGGCGAAGACGAAGCCGTGCTCGGTGACCCAGTTCGCGACGGCGTCGTACGCGGTGTGGATCCGCGGGAACGTCGCCGCCTCGCCCGTCACCTCCGTGAAGGCGTAGGCGGTCTCCGGGATGTCCAGCACGTACATCCCCTCCGGCAGCTCCGCCGGCTGCGCGCCGCCCGTCGTGAACGGCAGGCAGGCCTCGACGAGGCACTCGTTCTCCTCGTCGCAGAGCCCGTGGTAGCGGGCGAAGGCCGGCCCCGCGAAGGTCAGCGGGCCCTGGCCGGCGACGGCGTACATCTCCCGGTAGGCGGGAAGCATGAACCGGTCCAGGCCGGGCTGGTCCAGCGTCGCACTGCGGACCAGCGCCCGTACGGCGGCGCCCTGGCGGATGGTGACTCCGTGGGTCATCTCGGCTCCTTCGGTCAGTCGGCTCAACAGGCTGTGGACGACGGAGCGTTGGACCTCCAGCCGGCGCTCGGCCGCGCCCAGGTGGTCTCGCAGGGCCGGTGCGATGTCCTCGCCGCCCTCGCTGCGCGCGATCAGCCCCCGCACCTGCTCGATCGGGATGCCGAGCTGCCGCAGTGCGCGGATCAGCTGCGCCGTCCGGAGCTGGTCACGCCGGAAGTAGCGGTAGCCGCTGTCCGGGTCGACCAACGCCGGGGCCAGCAGACCGCTGGCGTCGTAGTGCCGAAGCGCGGTCACCGATAGGCCACTGGCCTGCGCGAACTGCCCGATGGGCAGCAGGTTCGTCCTGTCCACGGAGATGACTGTGCCGTCTCGCGTAACCCGAGAGTCAAGCGCCGAGGGGGAGGCTCCCCGGACGCGGGGGGGGGGGGGGGGGGGGCCCCCCCCCCCCCCCCCCCCCCCCCCCCCCCCCCCCCCCCCGGGGCCCC
>NZ_JBHJUK010000176.1:0-15259 GCF_042266225.1 Kitasatospora sp. NPDC056181 | reverse complement strand
GGCCCAGCTCCTCCGCCAGGGTCAGCGTCAGGGTGTTCAGCGCACCCTTCGTCATCGCACGTCACCACGGAACACATCACCGCCGGACAGATCACCGCCGGACGGATCACCGCTGAGCACGTCAGCACCGAACACATCACCGCCGGACACCTCACCACGGACCACATGACGACACAGCCCCTGACCGGGCAACCCGTGAGCACGCGGCGCACGGCCGCACGGCCGGGGAGCGGACAGCCGGCGCCCCGGCCGCTCACGGTGCTCGGCAACCCGGGACACCGGCGGGTCACGCTGTTCGCCGCGGCGGCTCGGGCGGCCGGGCTGCCCGAGCCGTCCGTGCTGCCGTGGATCGACGTGCTGCGCGGCACGTACCACCTGCCCGAGGAGAGCGTGGTGCGGATCGAGTCGCCCGGCGAGGACGCGGCCGTGGACGAGCTGCTGCGCGGACGGGCACTCGGCTCCACCTACGCGCCGACCAGGGTGGAGGGCGGCGCGGCCTGGTACGACGGCCTGATGAACGCCCTGCGCGGGCTGGCCCGGGCGCCGGGCGTCCGGCTGCTCGGCGATCCGGAGGAGATCGCCGTGATGTTCGACAAGCGCCGGGCGCACGCACTGCTGGCGGCCGCCGGGGTGCCGGTGCCGCGGGCGCTCGCCGGTGCGCCCGTCGGCGGCTGGGACGACCTGCGGGAGCGGCTGCGCGCGGCCGGACTGCGCCGGGTATTCGTCAAGCCCTCGCACGGCTCCTCGGCCTCGGGCGTGGTGGCGCTGGAGTTCGGGCCCCGCGGGCAGGTCCTGGCCACGACCCCGGTCGAGTTGGCGGGCGGACAGCTGCACAACTCGTTGCGGGTCCGGCGCTACCGGGACGAGCTGCGGGTGGCCGAGCTGGTCGACCGGCTCGCGCCGGACGGCCTGCACGTGGAGCAGTGGATCCCGAAGGCCTCCCAGTCTGGCCGCTCGGCGGACCTCCGCGTCGTGGTGATCGCCGGGCGGGCCACCCACGCGGTGGTGCGCACCAGCGCCGCTCACCCGATGACCAACCTCCACCTGGGCGGCGCCCGCGGAAGCCTCGCACTCGCCCGGGAGGCCGCCGGCCCGGCCTGGCCCGTCCTGTTGGAGACGGCGGAGCGGGCGGCCACGTGCTTCCCGAACGCCCACATGGTCGGCGTCGACGTGCTGCCCACCGCCGGCTGGCGCCGCGCACTGGTCGGCGAGGTGAACGCCTTCGGCGACCTGCTGCCCAACCTGACCGGTCTGCCCGGCGGCCCGGCCGAGGGCCTCGACACCTACGCCGCCCAGCTCGCCGCCCTCCACCCCGACGCCTTCCGCTTCCCCCGCCCCCACCATCTCGACGGCCGCCCCGGGCCGACGGGCCACGCACCCCTGGAACCGATCCGATGAACCACCAGAACCCCGGCCCCACGCCCACACCCACGCCCCCGGCAACGCCCCCGGCGACGGCGACGGCGACGACACCCACGACGGCACCGGACATGAACGCCGTCGTGGGCAGCCACGACCTGCTGCTCGTCACGCTCGACACGCTCCGCTTCGACGTCGCGGAGGAACTGGCCGCGGCCGGGCGGATCCCCATCCTCGCCGCCTTCCTCCCCGGCGGCCGCTGGGAGCGCCGGCACTCGCCCGGCAGCTTCACGTACGCGGCGCACCAGGCCATCCTGGCCGGTTTCCTCCCCACACCGGCGTCCCCGGACGGGCCGCATCCGCGCCTGTTCGCCGCCCGGTTCGCCGGTTCGGAGACGACCGCGCCGCGGACCTGGGTCTTCGACGCGCCCGACCTGCCGGGCGCGCTGGCCGCGGCCGGGTACCGGACGGTCTGCATCGGCGGCGTCGGCTTCTTCAACAAGCAGGGCCCGCTCGGGTCCGTGCTGCCCGGGCTGTTCCAGGAGAGCCACTGGGCGCCCGACATGGGCGTGCCGTCCCCGGTCTCCTTCGAGGCGCAGGTGGCCCGGGCCGAGCAGGTGGCCGCCGGGCAGCCGGCCGGGCAGCCCCTCTTCCTGTTCGTCAACGTCTCGGCGCTGCACCAGCCGAACTGGTTCCATCTGCCGGGCGCCACCCGCGAACACGGGGACTCCCGCGAGAGCCACGCGGCCGCCCTGGAGTACGTGGACGCGCACGTCGGCCGGCTCTTCGCGGCCATGAGCGCCCGCCGGCCGTGCTTCGCGATCGTCTGCTCCGACCACGGCACGGCGTACGGGGAGGACGGCTACACCGGCCACCGGATCGGCCACGAGGTGGTCTGGACGGTCCCGTACGCGCACTTCACCATCCCCGCCGGCACCGCACCAGCCGACGCCGCACCTGCGAGCGGCACTCCTGCCGGCAGTACTCCTCCCGACGCCGCACCAGCCGACAGCACTCCTGCCGGCACCGCACCAGCCGGCAGCACACCTGCCGCCACCGCAGAGGAGGAGACCGCATGACCACGGCACCCGCCCGGCCGACCGAGTCGCCCTACCGGTCGTACGTCTACGCCTACCCGCACAAGACCGCCTACCGGCGGCTGCCGGAGCGCCCGGCACTGCGCGAGCTGTGGGCCGGTGAGCCGCAGCACGCGCTCTCGCTCTACCTGCACATCCCGTTCTGCGAGGTCCGCTGCGGGTTCTGCAACCTGTTCACCCGCATCGGCAGCCCCGAGGGCCTGACCACCGCCTACCTGGACGCGCTCGACCGGCAGGGCGCCGCACTCCGCGAATCGCTGGACGGCGACGCCCGGTTCGCGCTCGCCGCGTTCGGCGGCGGCACACCCACCTATCTGACCGCCGACGAGCTGGAGCGGCTCTGCGACATCGCCGAGCAGCGAATGGGCGCCGACCTGCGGGCGATACCGCTCTCCGTGGAGGCGTCCCCGGCCACTGCCACCGCCGACCGGCTGGAGGTGCTGGCCGCCCGGGGCGCCACGCGGCTCAGCCTGGGCGTGCAGTCCTTCGACGACGCGGAGGCCCGCTCCGCCGTCCGCCCACAGAAGCGTGCCGAGGTCGAGGCCGCCCTCGGCCGGATCCGCGCCGCCGGTTTCCCCGTCCTCAACATCGACCTGATCTACGGCATCGACGGACAGACCGAGGCCGGCTGGCTCCGCTCGTTGGACGCCGCCCTGGCCTGGCAGCCCGAGGAGCTCTACCTCTACCCGCTGTACGTCCGCCCGCTGACCGGCCTGGCGCGGCGCGGCGAACAGGAGAGCCCGGCCGCCTGGGACGCCCAGCGGCTCGCCCTCTACCGGGTCGGCCGGGACCACCTGCTCGCGCAGGGCTACCAGCAGGTGTCGATGCGGATGTTCCGCCGCGCCGCCTCCCCGCAGGCCGGCGGCGGCGAGTACGCCTGTCAGACCGACGGCATGGTCGGCCTCGGATGCGGGGCCCGTTCGTACACCTCCCGACTGCACTACTCCTTCGACTACGCGGTCAACGCCACCGAGGTGCGCGGCATCATCGACGACTACGTGGCCACCGAGGACTTCCACCACGCGGAGGTCGGCCGGTACACGACGCCCGAGGAGGCGCGGCGGCGGCACCTCGTCCAGTCCCTCCTCCAGGCCGAGGGCATGCCGGTCGCGGAGTACCGGGCCCGGTTCGGCTCCACGCCCGCCGAGGACTTCCCGGCCGAGCTGGCCGAGTTCGAGGCCCGCGGCTGGCTGGCGGCCGACCCGCTGCGGCTGGTGCTCTCCCCCGAGGGCCTGGCGCACTCGGACCTCGCCGGGCCGATGCTGTTCTCGCCCGAGGTGCAGCGCCTGATGGCCGAATACGAGGTGAAATGACCTTCCTCGGCATGCCCGCCACCGGCCCCCGTCCCGACCCCGTCCCGACCCCGACAGTGGCCCCGAGCCCGACCCCGATCCCGAGCCCGACCTCGGCCGCAACTCCGGCCCCGACGACGCCCCCGGCCCCGGCCTCGCGTCCCGTACCGGACGGCGGGCTCGATCTGACCCTGCTCTACCGGGGCCCGCTCTCCTCCTGCGACTACGACTGCCCGTACTGCCCGTTCGCCAAGCGGCGCGACACCCCCGAGCAGCTGCGGGCCGACCGCACGGCGCTCGAACGGTTCACCGGCTGGGCCGCCGGCCGGGGCGGCACCGGCGACACGCTGTCGCTGCTGTTCACCCCCTGGGGCGAGGGGCTGGTCCGCTCCTGGTACCGGCGGGCGCTGGTCGAACTGAGCCACCTGCCACACGTGCGGCGGGTGGCGATCCAGACCAATCTCAGCTGCCGCACCGACTGGCTGGCCGAGGCCGACCTCACCACCCTGGCCCTCTGGGTGACGTACCACCCCGGCCAGGTCGGCCACGAGCGCTTCCTCGCCCGGTGCCGTGCACTCGACCGGCTCGGCGTCCGGTACAGCGTCGGCGTGGTCGGCCGGCCCGAGCACCTCGCGGAGGCCCGCCGGCTGCGGGCCGCACTCTCCCCAGCCGTCTACCTGTGGATCAACGCCGCCGAGGGCCTCACCTACACCGACACCGAGGCCGCCGACTGGCACGCCGTCGACCCACACTTCGGCTACAGCCGCCACGCGCACCCGAGCGCCGGCCGGCCCTGCCGCACCGGCGAGTCCGTGCTGTCGGTCGACGGCGAGGGCACCGTCCGTCGCTGCCACTTCGTCCGCGACGTGCTCGGCAACCTCTACGACGGCTCGTACCGCCCCCACCTCCGCGCCCGGCCCTGCCCGCTGCCGGTCTGCGACTGCCACATCGGCTACGTGCACCTGGAGACGCTGCCGCTCTACGACGTCTTCGCCGGGGGCGTGCTGGAACGGGTGCCGCACGACTGGTGACGCCTCCGCGCTGCGCGAGCGGGACCGGTCCTACCGGTCGCTGACGAACCCGAGGTTCTCGCCTTCGCCTTCCTCGCGGTGGAGCATGCCCGGCAGCGACCGACCGGCGTTCGGCCCCCTTGCCGCGAATTCACGGAGGAGGACGGCAGTCCTGGCGCTCCGGCTCACTCGGCCACGGGCAGGCACTCGGCGAGCAGGCCGACGATGTCGCGCCAGGCCCGCCGGGCGTGTTGCGGGTGGTGGCCGACGCCGGGAACGACGTTCTGGTCGACCGGCGGGTGGTGGAAGGCGTGCAGGGCTCCGCCGTAGACCACGAGACGCCAGTCGACGCCTGCGGCCTGCATCTCCGCGGCGAAGGCGTCCCGCTGCCCGGCGGGCATGATCGGGTCCTCCGATCCGACCCCGGCCCACACGGGACAGCGGATGCGCTCGGCCTCGCCCGGCCGGCCCGTGGTCAGTGCGTTGACCGTCCCGATCGCCCGCAGGTCGACGCCGTCACGCCCGAGTTCCAGCACGATCGCGCCCCCGGTGCCGTAGCCGATGGCGGCGATCCGGCCGGGGTCGGTCCGCGGCTCGGCGCGCAGCACGTCGAGGGCCGCGTGGCCGATGCCCCGCATCCGGCCGGGGTCGGCGAGCAGGGGGATCGCCCGCGCCAGCATCTCCTGCGGGTCGGTGAACCAGCGCCCGCCGTTGATATCGAAGGCCAGCGCCACGTAGCCCAGTTCGGCGAGGGCGTCGGCCCGGCGACGCTGGAAGTCGTTCAGGCCCGGCCCCTCGGGTCCGATCAGGACTGCGGGCCTGCGGTCGACACCGGCAGGCAGCGCCAGGTGCCCGATCATCGTCAGTCCGTCGGCCGGGTACTCGACCGTACGCGTAGTAACCGTCGTCATGGGACTGGACCGTAGTGACTGCCGGGCCCGTTCGGGCCGGTCTTCGCCCTCGGCAGAACAGCGCGGACGCCGGACCCCGGCGCTGGCGCCGGGAAGCCGCGCAACTCCCCAGCTCCTGGCGGGTCCAGACCTCGGCGAGGACAACGAGACAAGGACGGCAAGGCAAGGGCAACGGGGCGGGAGCGCCGGCACGCGCTTCGGCCGGGCCGTAGCTGCGGATTCCGGAACGGACATGCAGCCTCGACATCGAGGACCAGGACATGGTCATGCTCGACGCCGACACCGCCGGGGAACGTCCGCCTGGTGGATCCGTCGGCCCCGAAGGTCCGAACGTCACCGCTCGTCCAGGCGCGCGCGCCCGCACCGAGGTCCCTAGCCTGGAGAGAGGAGGAGGCGATGGCAATGCTTGGAGACGCACCGCTGGTGGCCATCATCCCGGCCGCCGACATTGCCCGGGCGAAGAGGTTCTACACCGACACGCTCGGCCTGAAACTCAGCGAGGAGACTGCGCAGGACCTCACCTTCGAATGCGGCGGAACGGAGTTCGGCCTCTACGAGACGCCGAGCGCCGGACAGGCCGCCCACACGCTGGCGAGCTTCAAGGTCGCGGATCTCGATGCCGAGATGGCGGCGCTGCGCGGTCGCGGCGTCACGTTCGAGGAGTACGACTTTCCGGGGCTGAAGACCGTCAACGGCGTCGCGGAGGCCGAGGGCATGCGCGCGGCCTGGTTCAAGGACAGCGAAGGGAACATCCTCTGCGTGAACGAGCGGACCACCACGTAGGAGCCACCTGCCCCACGTAGCGCCCACCCGCCCACCACGGCACGCCCGCGCGCCGGGGCGGTCCCGTCCACCGCGGGACCGCCCCGGCACGTGGACGGCCCGACACATGGACGACCCGGCGCAGGACGGCCCGGGTGCGTGGGTGTCCGCTCCGCCACGCCCACTACCGCCGGGCCCCTCCGCCCCTTCCGGCCGGGGAGGCCTTCTTCCTGGCGAAGCGTCGCTCACATGGGCATGGTCGACGCCATGTGCAGTCCTGGGATCAGGCTCGGGTTCCAGGGCACGAAGCAGGCGTAGACGATCAGGGCGACGCCCAGCGCGAGACTGAACGCCTTGCCGTAGCGCCAGGTCTTCTCCAGGAACACGGCTATGGCCAGACCGGCCATCCAGGCGAGGTTCATCACGCCGACGACGATCAGGACGACCATCAGGCCCCAGCAACAGCCGACGCAGTAACCGCCGTGGTAGAGGCCGACGCGCAGGTCACGCAGCCGCCCGGAGTAGCCGCCGAAGTGCATGAGGAAACCGACCGGGGAGCGACAGTGGCTCAGGCAGCGGTCCTTGAGCGGGGTCACCTGGTACAGGCCGGCCCCCGCCAGCAGGACGGCGCCGACCCAGGTCGCGGCGCTGGGCGCCCTGGCGGCGAGTTCGCCGCCCGCCCAGGCCGCGCCGAACGCGGCCACCCCGAAGGCCTCCCACGCGCACAGGTAGCCGACGACCAGGCCGGTGCTGCGGCCGACACGCGTCCAACCCGTCGAGTGGGCGCGCAGGGTCCGCAAATACAACGAGACGACGGGCGTGACGGCGGGGAGCATCATCGCGGCCATCATCAGCCCCCACAGGACCAGGAATCCCCACAGGTCGCGCCCCATCGTGCCCGGCTCGGCCGCCATGCCGGACGAGGTGCGGACCGTCAGAACCCAGGCCAGCGCCGCCGCAGCCAGTAGCGCGGCCCAGCTCGCCGGGACGACGGCCCGTCGAGCGAGCGGTGGCGACATCAGGCCGCCCAGGAGAACGGTGCCGAGAAGGCGTTCTTCCCTTCGTTTCCGAACTCAAGGCCGAAGGCGTTCACCCTCGACCGCGTCGCGACTCCGGCCGCGAGGGTGTCCGCAGGGAATCCGACCCCGCTGACCCTTACGCCCTTTCCGGTCGCGTCGAGTGGGGAGACGAAGTCCTCGACTTCCATGTCGATCGCGTCACCGATCGTCACGCGGTGGTTCCGGCCGTCATCGACGTAGTCGATCCGGGCGACCTCCAGCCCGAGCATCTCGCCGACCAGCGGTCCGAGGTCCGCCATCGGGCCTCCGCGCTGACCGGAGAAAACCGCCCCGAGCGCTTTGGCCTGCTCCGGCGAGGCGGCCTCGTCCATGATCATGCCCAGCCGCCAGTTGCCTTCGCTCATGAGCTGCGGGGTATCCCCCACCACGGCGACCGTCAGGCCGCTCACGTCGACGTCGTCGACCTGACCGGAGTCGACGTGGAAGGCCAGGACGACCCGACAGCGGTCGTAGTCCGCCGGAGCCGTGAGGCCGGAGGTGGAGCAGGGACACACCATGTTGCAGTTGCAGTTCTCGAAATACGTCCCCTCGATACGCCATGCCATCGGAAGCTCCCTTCCTGAGGCTGAGGCACACGTCTGGTACTCCATTCTCCGCCCTCGACGATCACCCGGCAACGCGCGCGGTCAGCTTGACGGCGTTGTGACAAGCGCTTCTGATCCACTTGCGCGGGGCCGTGACTGACTGTGACATCGTTCGGCCCGCATGGCGGATCTACAGGCGGAGCAGGTCGAGGCCAACGCGGGCCGGCCGCCGGCACGCAGGGTCCGGAGGTGGTGGCGGACGGTGCGCTCGCTGCCACCACAGCCCGGCCACTGGACGCGGCTCGACACCGTCCCTCACCCCGGGCACACGGCCTGCCCTGTCGCGGTTACTGCGGCGCGGTACGTGCGGAGAAGGCCATCGGTCCGTCACCCACCACGACGTCGTCCGGCATCACCGTCCACAGATGGGAGAAGGCGGTCCATGGCACGCTGCATTCACACGAACGCCCATCCTCCCAGGTGTCCGTGACGGCCAGTAACGGCTCCACGGCAAGTGGATCCCGACCGGACCCGGGATCCCTGGGTCCGGTCGCGCGGCGGGCCGGCTGTTACGCATAGTGGTGGGCGTGACCGACCTTCCCTGCACGCCCGGACGGCGGACGGTGCTGGCCGGCGGACTGGCGGTGCTCCTCGGCGTGGCCGGCTGCGGCAGCGGCAGCAGCGGGCGCTCCTCGGCCCCGTCGTCCGGCACAGCCCCGTCGCCCAGTACCGCGACCCCGACCGGCCCCACCACGCCGTCCTCCTCGGCCCCGGCGTCGCCCGCCCCCTCCCCCTCGGCGACCCTGCCCGCCACCACGCCGTGGGAGCCCGGGCCCGGCGAGGTCAGTCCGGATGTCAAACGCCGCGCCGTCGAGCTCGTCGAGGCCCTCGGTGCGTGGAGCACCGGCGGGCAGGGCGTCGCCGCGGCGCAGCAGCGGGTGGCGGCGCTCGGCCTGCCGCCGTCCCTCGCGGACCAGGCCGGCCCCCTCCTGCCCGCCGCACCCCAGGCCGCGCTCCAGGTGGTCGACGCCCAGTACGGCGGCATCCTCGCCGACTCGGCGAGCGTGCTGGTGGTCTGCCGCCAGTGGACCCTGGCCGCCGACGGCACGCTCACCCCGGGCGGGACCACGGTGGACGTGCGGCTCAGCCGGGCCGAGCCGCGCTGGACGGTCACCGCCCTGCATCCGGCGGACCCGGGACCGGCCGCGGCCACCCTGCCGACGGCCGCCGCGCAGGTCCTGGCCGAACAGCGCATCCAGCTGCCGCCGGCGGCCGTCGCCGACCTGCGCAGCGGCACCGTCCACGACAGCGTGCTGCAGGCGATGCTGGCCCTTTCCCGCGACTACACCTTCCAGGTCAGCGTGGTGCGCTCGGGCCACCCGCTGAACGTCTTCGGCACCACCCGGCCCAGTGACCACCCGCAGGGCCGCGCGTTCGACACCTGGCAGATCGACGGTCGTCCGGTCGTCGACCCGGCCACCCCGCCCGAACTCGTCGACGGCTTCATGCGTGCCGTGGCGGCCGCCGGTTCGTACAACGTCGGCGGGCCCAGGCAGTTGAGCGGCGGCCGGACCGCCAACCAGTTCTTCTCCGACCCCACCCACCAGGACCACGTCCACGCCGGTTTCCTCACCTGAGGCGAACCGGGCGCCCCGCCCGACCGGGTGCTCGGCGACCGGGTGGAGTCAAGTGCCCCGCCCGACCGGGCGCTCGGCGGCCGGGCACTCGGCGGCCGGGCACTCGGCTGCGCGGGCAGCGGCAGCGCGGGGATCAGGGCCGCTGGGCGACGAAGACGAACTCCTCTCCCGGACGGTCGGGTGCGTCGCGGACCTCGCTCAGAACGAATCCCTGTGCGGCGAGGTCCGTCTCGACCTCCTGCCGCTCCCGGAACCTCAGGGTCGAGTCGGAGGTGAGCCGCCGCCCGTCCGCGGCGAACACGTAGTTCCAGCGGAACGTCACCAGAGGCCGGACCACCTCGACCAGATCGACCCAGCTCTCGACCGCGCCGACGCCCGGGATCTCCGTGACACCGTACGAGGCCGCACGGTTCCACGACTCCCAGGCGCGCCTGGCCGGGTCCCGGGTCTCGAACACCAGGTGCCCGCCCGGTCGCAGCGCTTCGTGGGCCGCCTTGAGCGTGCGCTGCCACGCGGGAGGGTCGACGATCGCCTGGGCGACGTTCGCCGTCATGGTGACGAGGTCGACTTGCAGCGGTGGCAGGGCCGTTGCGTCGCCGCAGATCCAACGGACCCGCTCGCTGTGCGGTTTGCCCCTGGCCACCTCGATGGAGGCCAGGGCGGGATCGACACCGACGACCTCGAACCCGTGATCGGCCAGCAGGAGGGCGAAGACGCCGGTGCCGCAGCCGATGTCCAGCACCCGCCCCGCACCGAGCTGCCGGGCGAGGTCCAGATAGGCGTCAAGGTCGCCGCGATCGGGATCGAGCGGGTCGTAGACCGCCGCGAGCTGCGGGTGCGTGAAGATCTCGTCAGCCATGCGTCCGAAGGTACCGCCCGACGACGGCCGCGGCCCGGTCCGGGTGCTCCTCCAGCCATGTGCGGAGGTGTTCCCGGACGGCCTGTCCGACGCAGGCGCGCGCGGCGACGTTGCCCAGCCGGTCACGCGTGGCGCCCTCGAACTCGGGACGCTCCAGCCTCACCAGCACGACCGCCGTCAGGCCCTCGCAGAGCCGGTCGGCGCCGAGGTCGGGGTCCGCCGCGGTCAGCAGCCGCCGCTCCCGGGCGTACGCGTTGACCGCGGCGGCCACGCCGTCGCGCAGGCCCTCCACGTGCGAGCCGCCCGCGGGGGTGCGCCAGCCGTTGGCGTAGCTCCGGAGCCGCGCCTCGCCGGGGCCGCGCCACCGCAGGGCCACCTCCATCGTCCCCGCCATCCGCGGATCCTCCTGCTCGAAGCCGATGACGTCCGGGTGATCGGGGGCCGCCTCCTGTTCGTCGAGGAAGGCGACGAAGTCCCGTGCCCCGCCCGGGAACCGGAACCGCACCGACCGGGGCCAGGCCGGGCGGCGCCGGTCGGTCAGCGAGACGTCCAGGTCCCGGTTGAGGAAGGCCAGTTCCCTGAACTCCTCGGCCAGGTCGTCGAACGAGTACTCCGCCGTCCCGAAGATCTCGGGGTCCGGCCAGAAGACGAGGGTGGTCCCGCTGTCAGTCGCCGGACCCGCCTCGGTGAGCGGGGTGACCGCGACGCCGCGCGCGTACTCCTGGACCCGGCGGACCCCCTCGCGCCGCACCTCGGCCGTCAGGCGGCTCGACAGGGCGTTGACGACGAAGGGCCCCACACCGCCGAGGGCTCCGAGCCCCGTCGAGGCCGGCATGCGGGTCAGCAGGGCTTCGAGGCCGGCGCCGTCGGCCTCCCCGACGGGGACGCCAGGGCCGTCGTCCGCGACACGCACACCGCCGTCGGAGGTGAGAGTGATGTCGACGCGGCTCGCGCGACCGGCCACGACCTCGTTCACCGCCCGGTCGGCGACCTCGAACACCAGGTTCCGCAGGCCGCGTTCACCGGTCGAGCCGATCCACATCCCCGGCCACCTCCGGACGGCCTCCCGCCCCTCCAGCACCTGGATGTGGGCGGCGTCGTAGCCACCGGCTTCCTTGCTCATGATGTCCCCTCCGATGGCAGTCAGCCGAAGGCCCCAGCCTAGGCGAATCCTGGGAAAACACCAGGTCAGGCCATGTTTTCCAAGGGCGCGGACGGGCGCGTGAGCGCCTGTCGGGAGGCGGCGGCCCCCGGGGTCGCGGACAGCTCCCGGAGTCTGGCCGCAGGCCCGGCGAGGCCGCGTACGGCACCGTTCCGGGCAGCCCCGAGGTCACCGATTCCACGAGTTTCGCCGCCGGCCCCGGGCGCCGTCGCCCGGCGGCTTCACCGCCGACCTGATCCGGTCCCCTCCGGCGGCCCGGCATGCCGTCAACGAGGACACAATCTGACCTACATGGCCTCTACTGTCGTTCTTGGCAAGGGAAGACAGAACCGACGAAGGCAGGAACCATGACCGGCAACACGACCTCCACCACGACCTCCCTCACGACCGACGCCGCAACCGACGCCACGAAGGAGAACGCGGCCGGCGTCACGATCGGCGGGGAGCGCGCCGATCTGCTGGAGGTACTGGGCAATCACCGGGGCTTCCTGCGCCAGACCACCCGTGATCTCACCGACGAGCAGGCCGGACTCCGCACCACCGTCAGCGAGTTGTGCCTGGGCGGCCTGATCAAGCACGTCACGTCGGTCGAGCGCGGGTGGGTGGAGTTCATCCTGGAGGGCCCGTCGGCGCTGGGCGACTTCAGCACCTGGACGGAGGCCGACTTCGCGAAGCGGGCCGACGAGTTCCGGATGCTGCCCGGTGAGACGCTGACCGGCGTGCTCGCCGACTACGACGAGACCGCCCGGCGCACCGACGAGCTCATCGCCGCCCTTCCCGACCTGGGCGCCTCGCACCCGCTGCCCAAGGCCCCCTGGTTCGAGGGCGACGCGCACTGGTCGGCCCGCCGGGTGCTGATGCACATCGTCGCCGAGACCGCGCAGCACGCCGGGCACGCCGACATCCTCCGCGAGGCCCTCGACGGCGCCAAGACCATGGGCTGACCATCCGTCACCCGGGTGGCGCGGACAGGGCGGAGGGTGCGCACCGTGCGGGCGGCGCGGACCGGACTCGCACCCCCGACATCCGGCCGGGGCCCGAAAGGGCTCCGGCCCGGCCGGCGCGGGGGTCGGTCAGCGGACGACGTCGAACACGTTCTTCTGCAGGCCGTTGGCGTAGGCCTCGTGCTCGACCAGCCTCAGCTTCTGGGTGTCCTTGTCCGTGCTGCTGAACAGACGCTTGCCCGCGCCGAGCAGCAGCGGGAAGACGAGCAGGTGGTAACGGTCGATCAGGCCGGCGTCCGAGAGGCTCCGGTTCAGGGTGGCGCTGCCGTGGACGATGATCGGGCCGCCCTCGGTCTCCTTCAGCGCGGCGACCTCGTCGAGCGAACGCAGGATCGTGGTCTCGCCCCAGTTCGTGACCAGGTCGTCCTCGGTGAGCGTGGTGGAGACGACGTACTTCGGCATCACCTTGTAGTCGGCGAAGTCCGCCATGTCCGGCCACACCGCGCTGAACGCCTCGTAGCTGGTCCGGCCCAGCAGCATCGCGGTGGCTTCCTGCTGCTCCCGGCCCTTGATCTCGAAGGCCTCGGGGAGGAACTCGATGTCCTTGAAGGTCCACCCGGAGTTCCGGTAGCCGGGCTCACCGCCCGGGGCCTCCACGACACCGTCGAGCGAGATGAAGGCCGTGCTGATCAGAGTGCGCATCCAGAGTTCCTCGGTGTCTCGTGCCCGGTGCTCGCCAGGTCGGATCGGTGCACGCCTC
Source organism: Kitasatospora sp. NPDC056181 (assembly GCF_042266225.1). Lineage (NCBI taxonomy): Bacteria > Bacillati > Actinomycetota > Actinomycetes > Kitasatosporales > Streptomycetaceae > Kitasatospora > Kitasatospora sp. NPDC056181. Next base: position 1,863 of record NZ_JBHJUK010000176.1, on the reverse strand, counting down.
GGCCTCCACCACACTGACGGCCGCTGCGCACCGACCATGATCTCCGACCGTGGATCACGGGGAAAGGTCATCGGTGCTCGCCCGGTGCGTTTCCTGCAACCTCGACCGCCGACGCCCCGGGAACCCGAACGGGCGCCAGGTCGCGTGACCCGCGGACGGCGGGACAGCGACGAACGTGCCCCGGCCCGCCGCGACCGGCGGGCCGGGCTCGGCGATCCGGACGGGACGGCCTGCGACAACGGGCTTCAGGCAGCCGCCCACTCGTCCGGCCCGGGGTCACGGCCCTCGGCGCGTTCGACCAGACGGCCCAGGTAGTGGGTCCAGCCCTCGGAGTGCGGGGCGCAGGCCTCGGGCGGCAGGTCGCGGTGGACCAGGGTGAGCAGGGTGCCCCCGCCGTCCGGGGTCAGGGTCACCTCGACCGTGGTGGTGCCGGGCGGCACCGCCACGGTCCCGCCCTCCGAGCCCCAGGTGAAGACCACCCGGCGGTACGGCTCCAGGGCCAGGAACTCACCGGAGGCCTGGCAGTGGGCGTTGACGTCGGTCCGGAACGCCCCGCCCGGGGCGAAGGAGAACTCCCCGTCCCGCCCCATCCAGGAGAGCCACTTCTCGCGATCGGTGAAGAAGGAGAACACCGTCTCCGGCCGGGCGGCGATCCACCGTTCCAGCACCACCTGATCGTTCGTCATCCGCCGCTCCCCTTCGACCCCTCGGCCCGCTCGGCGGCCTCGGCCAGCTCGGCGAGCACGTCCAGCTTCTCGGCCCACATCGACTGCAGGTAGGCCGCCAGCGGCCCCAGCGCCTCGCGGTCGGCGCGGTAGTACCGTTTGCGACCCTCCTGGCGCAGCGTGACCAGGCCCGCCTCCCGCAGCACCTTCAGGTGCTGGGAGACCGCGCCGAAGGTGACCTCGAACCGCTCGGCGATGTCGCCCGCGCAGAGCTCGTCCTCCCAGACCAGCCGCAGGATCTCGCGCCGGCGGGGCTCGGCTATCGCTTGCACCGCTTCCATGGCCGTCATTTTAGTCACGACTTCAGCTTGCGCTCCAGGAGTTGTCATTTTAGTCTCGACTCAATTAATGAGCCCGCGTGACACGACGAGGAGTTCGCCATGAAGACCGCGATGACCGAGTTCGCCACCCTGTTCGCCCGCACCGCCGAGGCCATCCCGTCCGACCGCCTGACCGCCGCCACCCCATGCGCCCGGTTCACCGTCGCCGACCTGCTCGCCCACATCGGCGGCGTGCTGCCCGACTCCGAGCGCGCCGCCGCCAAGCGCCCGCGCACCGGCGAGCCCGCCGCCCTCACCGATCCCGCCGCCGTGGCGGCCGTCGCCGAGCGCGCGGCCGCGGCCTGGCAGGCGCCGGAGGCCCTGGCCGGTGAGACCGAGTTCGGCCCGGGCACCGTCCCCGCCACCCTCGCCGCCGCCGTCACCCTCCAGGAGCTCGCCCTGCACGGGTGGGACCTGGCCCGCGCCACGGGCCGGCCCTTCCCGGTCGGGGAGGAGGCCGCCGCCGTGCTGCTCGGCGTGGTCGAGCAGCTCGCCGACCAGGCCCGTGCCAACGGCGGCTACGGCCCGGCGCTCACCGCACCGGGCGGGGCGCCGGCCTTCGAGCGTGCGCTCGCGCTCAGCGGCCGCAACCCCGACTGGGCCGACTGACCCACTCCGGGCAGGGCCCCCTCACGGGAACCGACGCTCCGGGGCAGGCGGCACGGTGCCCGGGCGGGCGGCCCGGCACCTCATGGACGCGGGTCGGGGGGCGGGGGCGGCCCCGCCGCCCGGCCCGGCCCCCCCCGCCCCCGCCCGGCGCGGGGGTGGGCCTGGCGGCGCCCGGCGGGGGTGGGGATAACCCCCGCCCGGGGAGACGT
>NZ_JBHJUK010000175.1:0-15371 GCF_042266225.1 Kitasatospora sp. NPDC056181 | reverse complement strand
ACACCCCGCAACAGCAAACGCCGGTCTCCGAGAACAGTCTCGAAGACCGGCGTCACTCACCGCAGCCGATCAGTCACATTCACCAACAGTATCCGATCGCTCGCGGCGGGCCCTGCGCGGTCCGGGCGGGGCGGGGATCAGACCCCGTCGCAGGCCTGCGCCCGCAGGGCCCGGGCCAGGTCGTCCCGGCGCTCCAGCACCAGTCGGCGCAGCGCCGGCGCCGCGTCCGGGTGGCCGTCCAGCCAGGTGTCGGCCTCGGCCAGGGTGGCCTCGTTGACCTCGGCCTGCGGGAAGAAACCGCCGACGATCCGCATCGCGATCTCGATGGTCCGCTCGGACCAGACCCGCTCCAGCAGCTTGAAGTACGGCGCCGCGTACAGCGCGGTGAGGTCGCGGTGCGCGGGCAGTGCGAAGCCGGCGATGTTCGCCTCGACCAGCGCGTTGGGCAGCTCGTCCGAGTCGATCACGGCGGACCAGGCGGCGGCCTTGGCCTCCGGGGTCGGCCGGGCGGCCAGGCACTGGGTGTACTGGCGCCTGCCGCTGGCGGTGTTGTCGGCCTCCAGCTCCCCGGCGAGCTCCTCGTCGGAGGCCTGGCCGGCCGCGGCCAGCGCCAGCCAGAGCGACCAGCGCAGCTCCTGGTCGACGTCCAGGCCGTCGATCCGGGCGGTGCCGGCGAGCAGGCCGCGGACCAGGCCGAGGTGCTCGGAGCCGTTGGCGGTCTGTGCCAGGAAGCGCGCCCAGGCGAGCTGGTGGTCGCTGCCGGGCGCGGCGGCGCGCAGTTCGCGCAGCGCTCCGTCGGCCAGCTGCCGGCCGCCCTCGCCGCGCCGGGCCGGGGCGGCGAACAGGTCGACGGCGCCCTTGGCCTGGGCGTGCAGCGACTGCAGCACGCCGATGTTGGACTCCTGGCCGGCGAAGCGCAGCACCAGGGCGACGTAGTCGCGGGCCGGCATCAGGCCGTCCCGGGTGAGGTTCCAGACGGCGGACCAGGCGAGCGCCCGGGCCAGCTCGTCCTGGATGTCGCCGAGGCCGGTGCGCAGCGTCTCCAGCGACTCCGCGTCGAAGCGGATCTTGCAGTACGTCAGGTCGTCGTCGTTGAGGAGCACCAGGGCGGGCCGGGGGCGGCCGGTGGCCGCGTGGACGACGGTGACGGCGCCGGTGACGTCCAGCTCGATGCGGTCGGTGCGCACCAGCGCGCCGTCGGCGTCGCGGTCGTAGAGGCCGACCGCGATCCGGTGCGGGCGCAGCACGTCGCCGTTGCCGGCGTCCTGGAGGACGGCGAGCTCGGTGATGCGGCCCTCGGCGTCGACGGTGACCTGCGGGGTGAGCGAGTTGACGCCGGCGGTCTGCAGCCAGGCGGCGGCCCAGGCGGTGAGGTCGCGGCCGCTGGTCTCCTCCAGGACGCCCAGGAGGTCCCCCAGCTCGGTGTTGCCGAAGGCGTGCCGCTTGAAGTAGCGGCGGGCGCCCTCGAAGAAGGCCTCCGAGCCGACGTACGCCACCAGCTGCTTGAGCACCGAGGCGCCCTTGGCGTAGGTGATGCCGTCGAAGTTGAGCTTGGCGTCCTCAAGGTCCCGGATGTCCGCGGTGATCGGGTGGGTGGTCGGGAACTGGTCCTGCCGGTAGGCCCAGGCCTTGCGCTGGTTGGCGAAGGTGACCCAGGCGGAGGTGTAGCGGGTGCGGGCGCCGATCAAGCCGTAGGAGCCCATGAAGTCGGCGAAGGACTCCTTCAGCCACAGGTCGTCCCACCAGCGCATGGTGACCAGGTCGCCGAACCACATGTGGGCCATCTCGTGCAGGATGACGTTGGCCCGGCCCTCGTAGGCGGCGTCGGTGACCTTCGAGCGGAAGACGAACTCCTCGCGGAAGGTCACGCAGCCCGGGTTCTCCATGGCGCCGATGTTGTACTCGGGGACGAACGCCTGGTCGTACTTGCCGAAGGGGTACGGGTAGTCGAACTGCTCGTGGAAGAAGTCGAGCCCGGCCTTGGTGACGCCGAGGATCTCGTCCGCGTCGAAGTAGGGGGCGAGCGACCTGCGGCACAGCGCGGCGAGCGGGATCTCCAGCACGGTGCCGTCGGCGAGGGTGCGGCTGTAGTGGTCGCGGACGACGTGGTACGGGCCGGCCACGACGGCGGTGAGGTAGGTGGAGATCGGCTGTGTCGGCGCGAACTCCCAGGTGCGCGCGCCGTCCTCGTCGGTGACCTCGGTGTGCACGGCGTTGGAGCGGACGTCCCAGGCGGCGGGCGCGGTGACGGTGAAGGAGAACGGCGCCTTCAGGTCGGGCTGCTCGAAGGTGGCGAACACCCGGCGGGCGTCGGCCGGCTCGTAGTGGGTGTAGAGGTAGGTCTCGCCGTCGACCGGGTCGGTGAAGCGGTGCAGGCCCTCGCCGGTGCGGCTGTACGCGCAGTCGGCGTCGACCACCAGGACGTTGTCCGCGGCGAGGCCGTCGACGTGGACGCGGGCGCCGTCGAAGGCGGTGGCCGGGTCGAGCGCGCGGCCGTTCAGGGTGACCGAGCGGACGGTGGGGGCCAGCAGGTCGAGGAAGGCCGTGGCGCCGGGCTCGGCGCAGCGGAAGGCGACGGTCGTGGTGGAGCGGAAGGTGGCGGCCGCCGGGTCGGGGGCCGAGGTCACGTCCAGCCGGACCCGGTAGCCGTCCACGGCCAGGATGCTGGCCCGCTGCTGGGCTTCGTCGCGGCTCAGGTTCTTGCCCGGCACGGCGGTACTCCTTTGTCCGGCACGCACGGTGGTGCGTCTTCGCTGCTGCGGTCGGGTGCTGCTCTGCGGTGCTGCACTGTGGTGCTGCGCTGTGGTGCTCGCTGCGGAGCCGTGGTGCTGCTCTGCGGTGCTGCGCTGTGGTGCTGCGGGGGCATCCTTTCACGCCCCCGGCGCCGGTACCATTGCACAACCTGCGCCGCGGGGCCGGAATCACCGGCGTCGGGCGGGTGTTGGCGTCGGGGAAGCAACGTACGGGGTCCGGTGCACCTCTTCCTCCCCGTCCCCGACCACCACCTCCGACGAAGGACCACCGCCGTGACGAATGCCGCTGACCGCAAGACCGCCGACTTCTGGTTCGACCCGGCCTGTCCCTGGGCCTGGATGACGTCCCGCTGGCTGATCGAGGTCCAGCAGCTGCGCCCGGTCGACGTGCGGTGGCACGTCATGAGCCTGTCGGTGCTGAACGAGCACCGGGACCTCCCGCAGGAGTACCGCACCCTGCTGGACAACGCCTGGGGTGCGGTCCGGGTCTGCATCGCCGCCGCGGAGAAGGAGGGCGACGAGGTGCTCGGCCGCCTCTACACCGAGCTGGGCACCCGCTTCCACAACCAGGGCCTGCCGCAGAACCGCGAGACGATCGAGGCGGCGCTGGTCGCGGCGGGCCTGCCGGCCGAGCTGGCCGACGCGGCCCGTACGGACGCGTACGACGAGGCCCTGCGCGCGTCGCACAAGGAGGGCATCACCCTGGTCGGCGAGGACGTCGGCACCCCGGTGATCGCGGTCGAGGGCGTGGACGGCGAGCGGGTCGCGTTCTTCGGCCCGGTGGTCACCCCGGCGCCGCGCGGCGAGGCCGCCGCCCGCCTCTGGGACGGCACCCTGCTGGTCGCCTCCACCCCGGGCTTCTACGAGATCAAGCGCACCCGCACCGCCGGCCCGTCCTTCGAGTGACGCCCGTGGCGGGCTGAGGAAGCACGAGGGGCCCGGTACCGATGCGGTACCGGGCCCCTGCGCGTGCGCTAGCCGTTGAGCGCGGCGTCCCGGCGCTGCTTGAGCAGGCCCGCGCCGATGAGCAGCACGACCAGCACACCGGCCGCGTACAGCTGCTCGCGGTTGCCCTCGGTGGTGGTCATCAGCGCGAGGATGCCGACCACGGCGGCCATCGCGACCCAGGTCAGGTAGGGGTAGCCCCACATCCGGACGGTGAGCAGCTCCGGCGACTCGCGCTCCAGCCGGCGGCGCATCTTCAGCTGGACGACGCAGATGAAGAACCAGACCACCAGGATGGCGACGCCGGTGGTGTTCATCAGCCAGGTGAAGACGGTGTCCGGCCAGAACTTGGAGGCCAGCACCGCGCCGAAGCCGAACAGGCAGGAGGCGAGCACGGCCGCGCGGGGCACCCCGCCGCCGACCTTGGCCAGCGCCTTGGGGCCCTGGCCGCGGGAGACCAGGGAGTAGGCCATCCGGGAGGAGCCGTAGATGTTGGCGTTCATCGCGGAGAGCAGGGCGATCAGCACCACGGCCTCCATGATGGTGCCGGCGCCGGGCACGCCCAGGTGCTGGAGGACCGTCACGTACGGGCCGTTCGCGACGACCGACGGGTCCTTCCAGGAGACCAGGGTGACGACGAGGGCCATCGAGCCGATGTAGAAGATCGCGATCCGCCAGACCGCCGTGCGCACCGCGTTGGCGACGTTGCGCCGGGGGTCGTCGGACTCGGCGGCGGCGATGGTCACCGTCTCCAGGCCGCCGTAGGCGAAGACCGAGGCGAGCAGGCCGACGATCAGTCCGCTGACGCCGTTGGGCAGGAAGCCGCCCTGGCCGGTGAGGTTGGTGGTGCCGGGGGCGCCGGGGCCGAGCACCCCCGCGACGCCGAGCGCGCCGAGCACCAGGAAGGCGACGATCGCGGCGACCTTGATCGCGGCGAACCAGAACTCGAACTCGCCGAAGTTCTTCACGGCGGTCAGGTTGCTGGCGCAGAAGAAGACCATGAAGAGGCCGACCCAGACCCAGGAGGAGACGCCGGGGACCCACCCGTTGACGATCTTCCCGGCTGCGGTGGCCTCGGCGGCGACGCCGCAGCAGAGCATCACCCAGTACATCCAGCCGGCGGTGATCCCGGCCCAGGTGCCGAGCTCCTTCTCGGCGTGCACCGAGAACGAGCCGGAGGCCGGGCGGGCGGCCGACATCTCGCCGAGCATCCGCATGATCAGCATGACCAGCAGGCCGGAGAGGGTGAACGCCAGGATGATGGCGGGTCCGGCCGCCGCGATGCCCGCGCCGGAGCCGACGAAGAGGCCGGCGCCGATGACCCCGCCCAGGGCGATCATCGAGAGGTGGCGCTGCTTGAGACCGTGCGAGAGCTGGGGACCGCCGCCGGCCGGGGAACCGGCGGGGGAGGTCGTCCCGGGCGCCGGGGGCGCGGAGGTACGGGCCATGGGGTGGGGATCCAGACTGTTCGGATTGCGGTGCGAGTTGCCCAATATCCGGGGGCGCCGCTGTCCATGCCAAGAATGTCCGGTCCGGGCCCAGAATGCGGACCGGATCGTGACGGAGAATGGCCTGATCCATCACGTTCCGTCGTTCCCGGTGGGACGGAACCGACAAGGAGGGGCTTCCGGGCTTTGTCCGGTTCCCTGGCGGTGCCGGAGACGATCACCGCGTAGGTTCACAGGTGTTCACTCACCTGATCTTCAGAGGAAGCCCCGATGGCCACTGCCAGCACCCCGACCGCCACCGCCCCGATACTGAGCCGCGGCGTCCTCGCCGACCTGCTGCCCGCCGCGTCCACCCGGCTCGGCGCCCAGGCCCGCGACCTCGCCCTGGTGGCCGGCGGCGCCGCCCTCACCGGCCTCGCCGCGCAGCTGTCGGTGAACGTCCCGGGTTCGCCGGTCCCGGTCACCGGCCAGACCTTCGCCGCCCTGCTGGTCGGCACCGCGCTCGGCGCCCGCCGCGGCGTCGCCTCGCTCGGGCTCTACCTGCTGGCCGGCATGGCGGGCCTGCCCTGGTTCGCCGAGGGCACCTCCGGCTGGTCGATGCCCTCGCTCGGCTACGTGCTCGGCTTCGTCGTGGCCGCCGCCCTGACCGGCGCGCTGGCCCGCCGCGGCGCCGACCGCAGCCCGGTGAACACCGCCGTCACCATGGTCCTCGGCAGCCTCGCCATCTACGCCGTCGGCGTGCCCTACCTGGCCTTCTCGCTGGACGTCCCGCTCGCCCGCGCCGCCGAGCTGGGCCTCTACCCGTACCTGGTCGGCGACGCCCTGAAGGCGGCCCTGGCGGCCGGCGCCCTGCCGCTCGCCTGGCGGCTCCTCGGGCGCCGCTGAATCCGCCGCCGCCCCCTGCGCAGCCCGGGTACACGCGCATGCCACACTCGTGACATGCGCGTCTACCTGGGCTCCGACCATGCCGGATACGAACTGAAGAACCACCTCGTGGAGTGGCTGAAGGGGGCCGGCCACGAGCCGGTCGACTGCGGCCCGCACATCTACGACGCCCTCGACGACTACCCGCCGTTCTGCCTGCGGGCCGCCGAGCGCACCGCCGCCGACCCGCAGGCGCTGGGCATCGTGATCGGTGGCTCGGGCAACGGCGAGGCGATCGCCGCCAACAAGGTCAAGGGCGTGCGCGCCGCGCTGGCCTGGAGCGAGCAGACCGCCTCGCTCGGCCGCGAGCACAACAACGCCAACGTGATCTCCATCGGCGGCCGGATGCACTCCGAGGAGGAGGCCGTCAAGTTCGTCGAGGTCTTCCTCAACACCCCGTACAGCGGCGACGAGCGGCACACCCGCCGGATCGACATGCTGAGCGAGTACGAGACCACCGGCGAGCTCCCGCCGATCCCGGCCCACCACCCGCAGCAGGGCTGAGCCACCCCCGTCCGACCCTCCCGCCGGGGGGGCGGGGGGGCCCCCCCCCCCCCGCCCGGTACCGCCCCGCCCCGCCCCGCCCCGTACCGACCCGTACCGCACGAGGGAACCCGCGGCATCCGTCCCCGGGACCCGCACGAGAGAGCCCGCACACCGATCCGAGCCGGAGGTACCCGCCGTGTCGGCAGTAGTACGCCGTGTCCGCAGCAAGACCCGTATGTGGGGGTGGACGTTCCGATGACCGCCAGCAGCAGCCGCCCGGGCCGACCCGGCCGACCGGAGGGCACGACGCGTCCGGGCACGACCGGCCGCCAGGGCCGTTCGAACGTCGGGGTGCTGGAGCCCCCGGCACCCGAGAGCAAGCAGGCCCTCAGCGCCGCCCGGATCGTCGGGGTCGGCACCGCCAACACCGGGCAGTCCTACGCGCAGCGGGAACTGCTCGACATCTTCCGGATCACCGATCCGAGGGTCCGCTCGGTCTTCCTCAACAGCGCGATCGAGCGCCGTTACCTCACCGTCCCCCCGCGGGACGCCGACGGCGCGGTACTGCCGGAGGCACAGGGCGAGCTGCTCGCCAAGCACAAGCGGCTGGCGCTGGACATGGGCGCCAGGGCCGTCCGGGCCTGCCTGGACGAGAGCGGCCTCGAACTCGACGACATCGACTACCTGTGCTGCACCACCACCACCGGCTTCCTCACCCCCGGCCTGAGCGCCCACCTCATCCGCGAGATGGGCATCGCACCCAGGACCAGCAGGGTCGACGTGGTGGGCATGGGCTGCAACGCCGGCCTCAACGCCCTCAACGCCACCGCCTCGTGGGCCACCGCCAACCCCGGCAAGGTCGCGGTGCTGCTCTGCGCCGAGGCCTGCTCGGCCGCCTACGTGATCGACTCCACGATGCGCACCGCCGTGGTCAACAGCCTCTTCGGGGACGGCGCGGCCGCGATCGCGCTGGTCGCCGACCCGCCGGACACCGCCGGCGCCCCGGCCGACGTGCCGGCGGGCGCGGGAGGACCGCGGATCCTCGGCTTCGCCAGCCACCTGATCACCGAGGCCATCGACGCGATGCGCTACGACTGGGACGACGACCAGGGCAAGTTCAGCTTCTACCTCGACCCGCACGTGCCCTACGTCGTGGGCGCCAACGCCGAACAGGTCGTCGACCGCCTCCTGGACGGCGCGGGCCTGCGCCGCAGCGACATCGGCCAGTGGCTGGTGCACTCCGGCGGCAAGAAGGTCATCGACGCGGTGCGGGTCAACCTCGGACTGACCCGGCACGACGTGCGGCACACCACCGGCGTGCTCCGCGACTTCGGCAACCTGTCCAGCGGATCGTTCCTCTTCTCCTACCAGCGGCTGCTCCAGGAGGGCGTCGCCAGGGCCGGCGACCACGTCGTCATGATGACCATGGGACCGGGCTCGACGATCGAAACCGCGCTGCTGCAATGGTGATGGAGACTCAGGTGAGCGAGAAGACAAGCACGGTGGACACCACCGGCGTCCGGCTGGGCCCCGAGGACATCTCCCTGGTCGTCGACGGCGCCAGGCCGCTGACGCCCGAGAGCGTCGCGGCGGTCACCGCCGTCTGCGACACCGCGGAGGACCGGGCCGGCCGCGGCAGGGTCGTCCTCCAGGTCGGCGGCGTCCCCGAGAGCACCTGGACCGGCGAGCTGACGGTGTCGCTGGTCAGCAAGTGGGAACGCGCACTGCGCCGCCTGGAGCGGCTGCCCGCCACCACCATCGCCCTCGCCGACGGCGACTGCGGGGGCACGGCCCTGGACGCGATGCTCGCCGCCGACTACCGCATCGCCACCGCCTCGGTGCGCCTGGTCGTGCCCGTCGGCGACGGCGCGACCTGGCCCGGCATGGCCCTGTACCGGCTCGCCCAGCACGGCGCGAGCGCGGCCGCCATCCGGCGCGCCGTCCTGTTCGGCACCCCGGTGGAGGCCACCGACGCGCTCGCCCTGCACCTGGTCGACGAGCTCACCGAGGACGTCGCCGGCGCCCTGGCCACCGTCGCCCGGCGCGCCGGCGCCGTCAGCGGCACGGAACTCGCCCTCCGACGCCAGCTCATGGCCGACGCCGCCACCACCAGCTTCGAGGAGGCCCTCGGCGTCCACCTCGCGGCCGTCGACCGGACCCTGCGCCGCGCGGCCGGAGCCGCCTCATGAGCGCCCGCCGCCCCCCGGAGGCCGGCCCCGGCGACCCGGGAACCCCCGGGGCCCCGAAGGCCTCCCGCCCGCCCGGCCCCGGGGACGCCCCCGCCCGCCCGCAGACCCGCGAGGACGACCAGCGGACCATGGGCGGCGACCTCGCCACCGCCCGCGCCGCACTGGCCGCGGCCGCCGCCCACACCGAGGACCTGCTGGCGATCCTGCCCGACCCGCCGGAGCGCTCCACCGCCCAGCGCGCCGCCGCGGCCGAGGCCGTCGACGCCACCCGGAGCCTGCGCGAGGCCTTCCTCCGCACCCACGTGGACGCCGTCCACGACGAACTCACCGCCGGCCGGACGCTGCACCTGCGCCTGGCCGAACTCGCCGACGCCGCCGCCGAGGCCTTCCCCGGTCTGGTGCCGAGCGCGGCCCAGCTGGCCGGCGAACGCGCCAGGACCCAGGCGGAGAAGGAAGGCCACGAGATCGACCAGGGGCTCTTCTTCAGCCACCTCCTGCGCTCGCCCACCGCGGGCGCACACCTGGTCGAGGCGATGCTGCGCCCCACCCCGCGGGCCCTGGAGCTGCTGCCACTGTTCACCGCCACCGGCCGCGCCGACCTGGGCTCGGTGCAGCTGGAGCGCACCGGCGCCGTCGCCCGGCTGACCATGTGCGGCCACGACCGGCTGAACGCCGAGGACAACCAGCAGATCGACGACATGGAGACCGCCGTCGACCTAGCGCTGCTGGACCCCGAGGTGGAGGTCTGTCTGCTGCGCGGCGGCGAGATGACCCACCCCCGCCACCGGGGCCGACGGGTCTTCAGCGCCGGCATCAACCTCAAGGCCCTGCACGGCGGCGGGATCTCCCTGGTCGACTTCCTGCTGCGGCGCGAGCTCGGCTACATCCACAAGATCCTGCGCGGCCTCCTCGTCGGCGACGGCGCCGGCTGGCGCCCCGCCACCGTCGAGAAGCCCTGGGTCGCCGCCGTGGACGGCTTCGCCATCGGGGGCGGCGCGCAGCTCCTGCTCGTCTTCGACCACGTGCTGGCCGCCGCCGACTCCTACCTCAGCCTGCCGGCCGCGAAGGAGGGGATCGTGCCGGGCGCGTCGAACTTCCGCCTCACCCGCGCCGCCGGGCCCCGCCTGGCCCGTCAGGTCATCCTCGGCGGCCGCCGCGTCCACGCGCACGAACCGCAGGCGGCGCTGTTCGTCGACGAGGTCCACGAGAGCGACGAGCTGGACCTCGCGATCGAGCGGAGCCTGGAGCGCCTGCGCGGGCAGGCGGTCGTCGCCAACCGGCGGATGCTCAACCTCGCCGAGGAACCGGTGGACGCGTTCCGCCTCTACATGGCGGAGTTCGCGCTCCAGCAGGCGCTGCGGCTCTACAGCGCCGACGTCATCCACAAGGTGGGCCGCTTCACCGTCGAACAGGACCACCGGCAGGGGTAGGCGCGCGTCCGGAGGGCGGCCCCGGGCGGCCGGGGGCGGCTGGGGCGGCCGGGGAAACGGGGCCGTGCGTACCCTCTGCCGTCCGTCCGTTCTGCGTTGTGCCCGTCCGTCCCGTCCGTCCCGTCCGTCCCGTCCGTCCCGTCCGTCCCGTCCGTCCCGTCCGTCCCGTACGGCCCGTCCGCGGAGTCCGTCCGTTGTGCGTCGTATCCGTCCGTCCCTTACGCACCGCCCGTTCGTCCCGTACGCACCGCCCGCGCGGTGGGCGTACGCGACGGGCGGGCGGCTTTGCGGAGCGCGGCGCGTTGTTCAACCGCCGCAGTCGACCAGTTGTACGACAGTCAGTGATTACAGAGGATTGGGCCACGGTCGTGCGGCCCGCCCGTCCGCGGCGGGCCGCACACGTGTGGCTCCTCCGAGTCGTGATGCAGGCCGCCGATGGCGGCGCTAAGGGTGCTGACCACCGAAGCACAGCACCAACTCCCTGGAAGCCGGGCGCACATCGGCATGCCGAGACGGCGGCCGACGCCCGCTCCCACCAGTTGGCGAGTCTGGCGAGTCGAAACGTTTGGGGTGCGCAGGAATGGCTGCATTCGAAGGTGAACTCCGGGACCTGACGGCCGGTCAGCTCGGCGTCTGGCAGGCACAGCAGCTCGCGCCGGAGAACCCGGCCTACAACATCGGCGAGTACCTGGAGCTCCACGGCGACCTGGACGTCGACCTCTTCGCCGAGGCGCTCGGCCGGGTCGCGGCCGAGGCCGAGACCCTGCGCCTGCGGTTCCGCGTCGACGCCGGCACCCCCCGGCAGTACATCGGCGACGCCCCCGAACAGCCGCTCCACGTCGTCGACTTCAGCGCCGAACCCGACCCGCGCGCCGCCGCCGAGGCCTGGATGCGCGAGCGCCTCGCCCGGCCGGCCGACCTCACCGGCGGTCCGCTGTTCACCTTCGCCCTGCTCACCCTCGCCCCGGGCCTGCACCTCTGGTACCTCGGCTACCACCACCTGGTCGCCGACGGCCTGGCCGGCGCCACGATCGCCACCCGCGCCGCCCGGATCCACGACCTCCTCCTGGCCGGCCGGAACCCCGACGACGCACCACTGGAGCCCCTCTCCGTGCTCCTCGACGCCGACCGCGCGTACCGGGAGTCGGCCGACTTCGCCCGCGACCGCGCGTACTGGCTGGGCGTGCTCTCCGACCTCCCCGAGGTGACGGACGCGGGCACCGCACGCCGGACACGCGGCCACCGGCTGCCGGAGCGGCTCGTCCGCCACACCACCGCCCTGACCGCCGACCAGGCCGCCGACCTGAAAGCGGCCGCGCGCCGCCTGCGCACCAGCCTCACCGGCCTGATGATCTGCGCCGCGGCGCTCTACCGCCACCGCGTCACGGGGCAGCGCGACGTCGTCGTCGGCCTGCCCGTCGCCGGCCGGACGGGACGCCGCGAGCTCGCCGTCCCCGGCATGACCTCCAACAACGTGCCGCTGCGGCTGCGCATCGAGCCCCGGACCAGCCTGGAGGACCTCGTCCGCCAGACCGCCCGGACCATCCGCGAGGGGCTGCGCCACCAGCGCTACCGCTACGAGGACACGCTGCGGGACCTGCACCTGACCGACGGCGACGCCCTGTGCGGCATCCACGTCAACGCCATGTCCTTCGCCTACCCGCAGAGCCTGGGCGACTGCCGCGTCGGCGCCGCGCACAACCTGTCCAACGGGCCGATCGACCACACCCGCGTCGACGTCTACGACCGCGGCGGCTCCTTCGGCGTCCAGCTCGACGTCGACGTGAACGCCTCCCTGCCCGACGCGGCGCCGGCCGGGGACGTCGCCCGCAGGCTGCGGCGCGTCCTGGACTGGCTGGTGGGCGCGGCGCCCACCGACACCGTCGGCCGGATCGACCTGCTGGACGAGGACGAGCACCACCGCGTGCTCGTGGAGTGGAACGACACCGCCTTCGAGCTCCCGCCCGCCACCGCCGTGGAGCAGTTCACCGCCCACGCGGCAGCCCGGCCCGACGCCGTGGCCGTCATCGGCGACGGGGTGCGGCTGTCGTACGCGGAGCTGGACGAGCGGGCCAACCGGCTCGCCCGTCTTCTCGCCGCCCGCGGGGTCGGACCGGAGTCCGTCGTCGCCGTCTGCCAGCACCGCGGCGCCGACCTCGTCGTGTCCCTGCTGGCCGCCTGGAAGGCCGGAGCCGCCTACCTGCCGATCGACCCGCAGTACCCGGCCGAACGCATCCGGTACATGCTCGCCGACAGCCGGGCGGTCGCCCTGCTGGGCGAGGAGGAGATCCTCGACGAACTGCCGTCGGGGCGCGTTCTGACGGTGGCCGTGGACTCGGCCCGGGTCCGTGCCGAACTGGCCGCGACCCCGGCCACCGACCCCGCGGTCCCCCTCGGCCCGGACGCCCTCGCGTACGTGATCTACACCTCCGGCTCCACCGGAACCCCCAAGGCCGTCATGCTCACCCACGCGGGCGCCGCCAACCTCGCCGCCGTGCAACGGGAGCGGTGCGCGGTCGACCAGGACAGCCGGGTCCTGCAGTTCGCCTCGGTCGGCTTCGACGCCGCCAGCTGGGAACTGCTGATGGCACTCTGCTCGGGCGCGGGCCTGGTGGTCGCGCCGGCGGAGGACCTGCTGCCCTCGGCCGCGCTCGCCGAGGTGATGGCCCGCCACGGCGTCACGCACGTGACCCTGCCCCCGGCAGTCCTGGCCGTCCTGGACCCCGCGGACCTGGCACAGGTCCCCACCCTGATCTCGGCCGGCGAGGCGCTGCCCGCCGACCTCGTGGCGCGCTGGGCGCCCGGGCGGCGCCTGATCAACGCCTACGGGCCGACCGAGGCGACCGTCTGCGCCACCATGACCACCCCGCTCGCCCCCGGCGACCGGCCCCACATCGGCCGCCCCAACCCCAACGTCCGGGTCTACGTGCTGGACGAGTCGCTGGCACCGGTGGCACCCGGCGTCCTGGGGGACCTGTACATCGCCGGAGCCGGCGTCGCCCGCGGCTACCTGGGCCGGCCGGGCCTCTCCGCCCAGCGCTTCGTCGCCGACCCCTTCGCCGCCGACGGCACCCGCATGTACCACAGCGGCGACCGGGCACGCTGGACGCCCGACGGGCAGCTCGCCTTCGCCGGCCGCGCCGACGACCAGGTCAAGGTGCGGGGCTTCCGGATCGAGCCGGGCGAGGTGGAGGCCGTGCTGGCCGCCCACCCGGGCGTGACGCACGCCGCGGTCATGGTGCGCGAGGACGCGCCGGGAGACCGCCGGCTGGTCGCCTACGTGGTTCCCGGCGGCGATACGGGCGAGGAAATCACCACCTCGGTACGGGAGTTCGCAGGAAACCGGCTCCCCGAGTACATGGTGCCCTCCGCCGTCGTGGTGCTGGACGCGCTGCCGCTGACCGTCAACGGCAAGGTCGACCGCCGCGCACTCCCGGCGCCCGAGCACGCCACCACGGCCGACCGTCGCCCCGTCACCGCGCAGGAGGAGCTCCTCTGCGCCGCCTTCGCCGACGTCCTCGCGGTGCCCGCCGTCGGCGTCGACGACAACTTCTTCGACCTCGGCGGACACTCCCTGCTCGCCACCCGCCTGGTCAGCCGCATCCGCGCGGTCCTCGGCGTCGAGGTCGAGATCGCCGCCGTCTTCGAAGCGCCCACGGTGGCCGGCCTCGCGGCCAGGCTCTCCGGTACGCACGCGGCCCGCACCGCACTGACGGCGCGGCAACGCCCCCAGCACGTCCCGCTGTCGTTCGCACAGCGCCGGCTCTGGTTCATCGGCCAACTGGAGGGGCCGAGCGCCACCTACAACAGCCCGATGGTGCTCCGCCTGACGGGTGAGCTGGACCGGAGGGCACTGTCGCAGGCGCTGCGCGACGTCGTCGAACGGCACGAGGCGCTCCGCACGGTGTTCGCAGTGTCGGGTGGTGAGCCGTACCAGCGGGTCGTGGGTGTGGACGAGTTGGTGTGGGACCTGCCGGTCGAGGAGGTCGCGCCGGAGGAGCTGTCCGGGGCGGTGGAGCGTGCGGCCCTGTACGCGTTCGACCTGTCGGCCGAGGTGCCGGTGCGGGGCAGGTTGCTTGCCGTCGGCGTGGACGAGCACGTGCTCGTGCTGACGGTTCATCACGTTGCTGCTGACGGTTGGTCGATGGGTCCGCTGGCGCGGGACATCTCCACCGCGTACGCGGCGCGGCTGGCGGGCGGTGCTGCGCCGGCGTGGTCGGCGCTGCCGGTGCAGTACGCGGACTACGCGCTGTGGCAGCGCGAGCTGCTGGGTGCGGAGGGCGACCCCGACAGCTCGCTGTCGCGTCAGGTGGCTTACTGGCGTGAGGCTCTGGCGGGGGCGCCGGAGGAGCTGGAGCTGCCCTTCGACCGTCCGCGGCCGACGGTGGCGAGCCACCGCGGCCACACCGCCGACTTCGAGCTGCCCGCGGAACTGCACGCCAGCTTGGTGGAGTTGGCGCGTGCCGAGGGTGTGACGCTGTTCATGGTGTTGCAGGCAGGGCTGTCGGTGCTGTTGTCGCGTCTGGGTGCGGGGACGGATGTTCCGATCGGTTCGGCGATTGCCGGGCGGACGGATGAGGCGTTGGACGATCTGGTCGGTTGCTTCGTGAACACGTTGGTGTTGCGGACCGATCTGTCGGGGGATCCGACGTTCGCCGAACTGTTGGTGCGGGTGCGGGAGTCGGGGCTGGCGGCGTTCGCGCACCAGGACGTTCCGTTCGAGCGGCTGGTGGAGGAGCTGGCCCCGGCTCGCTCGCTGGCCCGCCACCCCCTGTTCCAGACCGTGCTCACCAAGCTGAACACCGTCGCGGGCACCACTGGGGCAGCACAGGGCCGGGACGCCGTCGCGCCGACCCTCGACCTCCCCGGCCTCACGGTCGAACCGCTGCCGCTGGAACGGCCGGTGGCCAAGTTCGACCTGGACGTCATGGTGGGTGAGGCCTTCGACGCCGAGGGTGCGCCGGCGGGGGTGCGCGGCACGGTGACCGTGGCGGCGGACCTCTTCGACCCGGAGACGGCGGACCGGCTCGCGTGCAGGCTGGCGCGTGTGCTGGACGCGGTGGCCGCCGATCCCGGGACCCGGGTGAGTGCGGTGGATGTTCTCGGTGAGGTGGACCGTGGGCGGGTGCTCGTGGAGTGGAACGAGTCGGTGGAGGTGTTGTCGGGGTCGTTGACGCATGAGTTGTTCGAGGCGCG
>NZ_JBHJUK010000174.1:0-15706 GCF_042266225.1 Kitasatospora sp. NPDC056181 | reverse complement strand
TAATTAAAACCATAACCACCTAAAACATCTACTAAACCTTTCGGGGGGCCTTGTTTTTTTTATAACCCCCCCCCCCCCCCCCCCCCGGGGGGGGCCCCCCCCGGCGGGGCGCGGGGCGCCCACCGGAGGGGTCAGCCGGCCGTCCGGTGCCTCCCCGGTCCGGGCGTCATCCAGCGCGCGATCATGCCGACGAGGGCGATCACGGTCACGCCCCAGACGATGCTGAAGAGGACCAACCACCGCCACGAGGTCTGGGACCCGATCGCCCCCAGGCCGAGCGAGAGCGCGACCAGGAGGACCACGGCGGTCGGGGTGAGGCTGAGCAGGGCGTGCCAGGCACGGTGCGCCCAGCCCGGGTGCTGGGGCGCGTCGGGACCGTTGTCGAGGTCCTTGTAGGTGAGCAGGTCCATCTGGGTTCGCCTCCGGACGTCGGGGGGACTGCCGGTACGCAGCTCACGAGGCCTTGCGGGGAGCTGCGGACTTCCTGGTGGTGGCCTTCTTCGCGGTCGTCGCGTCCGTGGCCGCCGTGTTCGCGGCGGTCTTCTTCGCGGCCGTGGTCTTCGCGGCGGTGGTCTTCGCGCTGCTCTTCCGCGCCGTGGTGGTCTTCGCGGCCGCCGCCTTCCCGGTGCCGTCGGCGCTCCTCCCGGCCGGCTTCGCGGCGGCGGCGCGCTTGCGGGGCGCCGGCTTCTCCGCCGGCTCCTCCGCCGCGCCCGGCTCCGCAGCCGCCTCCCCGGGCTCCGCGGCCGGCCCGGCGTGGCCGCGCCGGTGCCCGCCCTTGGCCTCCTTGAGGCTGCTGCGCAGCGCCTCCATCAGGTCGATGACGTTGTCCGGGGCCTCGCCCGGCTCCTCCTCGTGCGGCATCTCGACGCCCTGCAACCGCGCCTCGATGACCTGCTGCAGCGCCTGCTGGTAGTCGTCGTGGAGCTGGGAGAGGTCGAAGTCCTCGGAGAGGGTGTCCATCAGCGAACGCGCCATCTTCAGCTCCTGCGGCCGCACGGTCACCTCCTCCTCGGGCGCGATCCCGGCTGCCGGCCGCACCTCGTCGGGCCAGATGCAGGTCTGCAGCACCAGGGTCCCGTCGTGGACCCGCAGCACCGCCGGGGACTCCCTGCTGCGCAGCGCGATCTTGGTGACGGCGATCTGGCCGGAGTCGGTGAGCGCGTCGCGCAGCAGCGCGTACGGCTTGGCCGCGGCCTTGTCGGCCACGCCGACGTAGTACGCCTTGGAGAACATCAGCGGGTCGATCTCGCCGGCGTCCACGAAGGCCAGCACGTCGATGATCTTCTTGCTGGGCAGCGGAAGGTCGGCGAGGTCCTCGTCGCTCAGCGTGACGGTGCGGCCGTCGGGGGACTCGTAGCCCTTGGCGATCTCCGCGTACGGGACCTCCTTCTCCTCCTGCTCGCAGTAGCGCTTCATCCGCACCCGTCCGCCGTCCTTGGCGTGCACCTGGTGCAGCGGGACGTCGTGCTCCTGGGTGGCGGAGTACAGGTGCACGGGGATGCTGACCAGCCCGAAGCTGATCGTCCCCTTCCAGGTGGTCTGCATGGGGTCGCCCCTTCCCGGAGTTCCCCCTACCGGAGATTTCCCACTCTGCCCGGATTCACCCCGATCGGCCACACGATCCCGCGCCCGCGCCCGAGCCGCCCGGCGGGTCGGGGCGGCTGGCGCGACAATGGGCGGGCGGAGCAGCGCGTCGACGGAGCAGCGGGCGAGCGGGGCAGCAGCGGGCAAGCGGGGCAGGGGACTGCCGGAGCAGCGCGCCCGCGGACGCAACCGGCGGGCGGAGCGAGGAGGTGCCATGCCGACGACCAGGGTGCCCCCGCCCCCGGACCGGACCACCTACGCCGTGACCTACGCCGTGGCCGGGGAGCCCGGGGTGCGGCGGGCGGAGGTGACCGTGGTGCCCGGGTACTCGCAGGAGAGCGACATCCCGCGCCTGCTGGCCGCCCGTCTCACCGGCCGGCCGGCGGACGCCCGGCAGATCGTCCTGCTGGCGCTGCGGGAGACCGGAACCACCGCGCGCCGCCGAACGGGGCACCGGGGCGTGTCCCCGGCCTGATCGGCGCCGCCCGCTCCTTAGCATCGGGGCTCGACCGTGCCGCCCGGCCGTGGGTGAATCCGCCTGGCCACCTCCCCCAGGAGCGCTCATGGCGTCCTCCCCCGGTGTCACCGACCAGGCCACGCGCCCCGCCCGGCGCAGTTCCCTGCGCGCCCTCGGCGAGTGGTGCGCACGCCGCCCCGTCCTCGTCCTCGTCCTCTGGCTGGTCGCGCTGGCCGGTGTCCAGGTGATCGACCGCGCGGTCGGCGGCACGTTCTCGGACGACTTCTCGCTCTCGCAGACCCAGGCCCAGCAGGGCCGCGACGTCCTCCGGGCCCACGAGCCGACGGTCGGCGGCACCAGCGCCCAGGTGGTGCTCCACGACGCCCGGCCGCTGACCGGCTTCCAGAGCCAGGTCGACCAGGCGGTCGCCTCCCTGGGCCGGCTGCCGCACGTGCAGTCCGTGCAGAGCCCGCTGCCCCCGGCCGGCCAGCCGGCCCCGCCCGGCGGCCCGCTCGCCGCGGACGGCCTCACCGGCTACATCACGCTCCGCTTCGACGTGAACCCCACCACCCTCGGTGACGAGTACCTCGACGGGGTGGACGCCGCCGTCGCCCCGCTGCGGGACGCCGGGGTGCAGGTGGAGTACGGCGGTCCGCTCGGCGAGCTGGCGCGCCCGGCGGCCGACGACCGGGTCAGCGAACTGATCGGCTTCGGGGTCGCCGTCATCGTGCTGCTGATCGGTTTCGGCAGCGTCATCGCGGCCGGCCTGCCCCTGGTCACCGCCCTGATCGGCGCCGTCGTCGGGCTCGGACTGCTGGGCCTGCTGGCCGCGGCCACCACCTTCGCCACCGTGGCCCCGACCCTGGCGACCATGATCGGCATCGGGGTCGGCATCGACTACGCCCTGTTCCTGCTCACCCGGCACCGGCAGAGCCTGATGGACGGCAGGGACCCGGTGACCGCCGCCGGGCACGCCGTGGCCACCAGCGGCCGGGCGGTGCTGGTCTCCGGCTGCACGGTGGTCATCGCCCTGGCCGGCCTGACCGTCTCGCGGGTGAACTTCATCGCCAAGCTGGGCGCCGCCGCCGGGGTGACCGTGGTCTCCGCCGTGCTCGCCGCGCTGACCCTGCTCCCCGCGCTGATGGGACTGATCGGCCGCCGGATGGACCGCTGGACCGTGCACCGGCCGGTCGCCGAGACCGGGGCCGCACCCGGGGAGGAGATCACCGGCACCTGGCACCGCTACGCCCAGCGGGTGGAGCGCCGCCCCTGGTGGTTCCTGACGGCCGGGGTGGTCGTCGTCGGCGTCCTCGCCGTCCCGCTGTTCTCCATCCAGCTCGGCCACATCGACGACGGCGCCGACCCCGTCTCGTTCACCGACCGGCGCGCCTTCGACCTGATGTCCGACGCCTTCGGCCCCGGCTCGAACGGCCCGATCACCGTGGTCGTCGACCAGAGCGCCGTCCCGGCCGGCTCCCGGCCCGCCGTGCAGAGCGCCGTCCAGCAGTCGCTCACCGGCCTGCCCGACGCGGCGGGCTCCACCCCGCTCCAGACCAGCACCGACGGCGACGTGCTCTTCAACACCGTCACCCCCGCCCAGCGGCCGCAGGACGAGAAGACCACCGACCTGGTCGGCCACCTCGCCGACACCGTCCTGCCGCAGGCCGTGGCGGGCACCGGCGCGAAGACCTACGTCACCGGCACGACCGCCGCCCAGGTCGAGTTCGGCGACATCGTGGCCGAACGCCTGCTGCCGATCATCGCCGTGGTGGTCGGCCTGGCCTTCCTGATCATCCTGCTGGTCTTCCGGGGCCCGCTGGTCGCGGTGAAGGCCGCCGTGCTCAACCTGATCTCCATCGCCGCCTCGTACGGCGTGCTGGTGGCGGTCTTCCAGTGGGGCTGGGGCGGGCCCGCCCTCGGGGTCTCCGGCACCGTGCCGATCGAGAGCTACGTGCCGATGATGATGTTCGCCATCGTCTTCGGCCTCAGCATGGACTACGAGATCTTCCTGCTGTCCCGGGTGCACGAGGCGTGGCTGCGCACCGGGGACAGCCGGGGCAGCGTCGCCCACGCCCTGGAGATCACCGCCCGGGTGATCAGCTGCGCGGCGCTCATCATGGTCAGCGTCTTCGCCGCCTTCATCGTCAGCGACAACATCGTCATCAAGATGATGGGCCTCGGGCTGGCCGTCAGCGTGCTGATCGACGCCACCGTGGTGCGGCTGCTCCTGGTACCGGCCGTGATGACCCTGCTCGGTCCCGCCGCCTGGTGGACGCCGCGGTGGCTGGACAGGGTGCTGCCGCACATCGACACCGAGGGCGAGGACGAGCAGGCCTGACCCCGGGCGTGCTCAGGCCCGGAGCGAGGGCAAGCAGGCCTGACCCCGGGCGCGCTCAGGCCCGGAGCGAGGCCAGCGTGACGATGGTGATGTCGGACGGTGCCCCGACCCGGACGGGCGGGCCCCAGGCCCCGGCGCCGCGGGTCACGTACAGCTGGGTGTCGCCGTACCGCTCCAGCCCGGCGACGGTGGGGTTGGCCAGTTCGGCGAGGTAGTTGCCGGGCCAGAGCTGGCCGCCGTGGGTGTGGCCGGAGAGCTGGAGGTCGACGCCGTGCCGCACGGCGTCGTGGATGGTCACCGGCTGGTGCGAGAGCAACACGGAGGTGCGGGCGCGGTCGCGGTCGCCGAGCGCCTTGGCGAAGTCCGGGCCGTCGCCCTCGGAGCGCCCGGCGAGGTCGTTGACCCCGGCCAGGTCGAATCCGGGCAGCTCGACGCGCGCGTTCTGCAGCGGGTGGACGCCCAGCTCGCGGACGAAGTCGACCCAGGGCGCGGCGCCGGAGAAGTACTCGTGGTTGCCGGTGACGAAGTACGCGCCGTCGCGCGCCCGCAGCTGCGCCAACGGCTCGGCGGCCCGCCCGAGCTCGGGCACGGTGCCGTCGACCAGGTCGCCCACGATGGCGATCAGGTCGGGCCGGGCGCCGTTGATCGTGTCGACGATCCGCTGGGTGTGGCCGCGGCCGAGGATCGGCCCGAGGTGGATGTCGCTCACCACGGCGATCCGGTAGCCGTGCGCACCGGCGGGCAGCTTGGCCAGCGGCACGGTGACCTGCTTCAGCCGCGGCCCGCGCAGCACCCCGTAAGCGCCGTTGCCGACCACGGCCGCGGCCGCGCCGGCGGCGCCGATCGCGACGGTACGGGCGACGAAGAGCCGGCGCTCGGGCGAGGGGGCGGTGTCCGTCGGCGCGGTGTCCGTCGGCGCGGCGGCTTCCGTCGCGCCGGCCGCCGGGGCCTCCTGCGACGCGGGGGCCTCCTGCGACACCGCGGACCGGCGACTCGGGAGGCGGAGCAGGAGCGGCCGGGCGGCCTCGCCGACCGCGAGCGCCATCAGCAGGTAGAGCAGCACCGCCAGCCAGAGGTAGCCCGGCCAGGCCAGCCAGCGCTCGACGGACATCGGCAGCTTCCGCCCGCCGGCCAGCGCTCCCACCGCGAGCAGCGGCAGGACGACGGCGAGGACCGTCCCGGCCCGGCGCCACGGGCCGCCGGGCGCGGAGACGTCCCGCACCAGGCGCCGCCAGAGGTACCAGTGCGCGAGGGCCAGGACGGCGAGGACGGCGAGCAGGCCGAGCAGCACGAGGACGATCATCACGCGGACAGTATGGACGGCCCGCCGCCCGGCTCCCTCGGCGGGCCCCGAGGGGCTCCGAAAGGCCTGACGATGCCTCAGATTTGAGCTTTCCGCGACATCTTTTCACCCGCTCTGACCTGGCACTTTGCGTCCGCTGAGCGAACAATTGCGCGACCCTTGTTCCGATACTCGTAGGTAGAAGTTAGGTTGCACCGCATTGCGCGGGTACGTCCCCCACCCTCCGGTGCACGAGCCGAGGGTCAGCCGCGCTGGAAAGGCACAGGGCTCACCCTCCATGAGTGCGGAAACCACCACTACGGCCGGATCGCCGCCGGCCGACGCCGTCCCCCCGCAGCACGGCCAGGCCGGCCAGGGCGGTCACGGCGCACCCGGCCACGGCGCCGACGGGCACCTGAAGGCCGGGCTCAAGAACCGCCACCTGTCGATGATCGCGATCGGCGGCGTGATCGGCGCCGGCCTCTTCGTCGGCTCCGGCGCGGGCATCGCGTCCACCGGCCCCGGCATCCTGCTCTCCTACACGCTGGCCGGTGTGCTGGTCGTGCTGGTGATGCGGATGCTCGGCGAGATGGCGGCGGCCGACCCGCAGAGCGGCTCCTTCTCCGCGTACGCGGACCGGGCGCTCGGCCGCTGGGCCGGGTTCACCATCGGCTGGCTGTACTGGTTCTTCTGGGTCGTGGTGCTGGCCGTCGAGGCCACCGCCGGTGCGAAGATCCTCAACAACTGGGTGCCCGGGGTGCCGCAGTGGGGTTGGGCGCTGATCGTGATGGCGGTGCTCACCGCCACCAACCTGTTCTCGGTCGCCTCCTACGGCGAGTTCGAGTTCTGGTTCGCCGGGATCAAGGTGGTGGCGATCGCCGCCTTCCTGGTGATCGGCACCCTGGCCGCGTTCGGGCTGCTGCCCGGCACCCACGCGGTCGGCACGACGAACCTGGTCGGCCACGGCGGCTTCCTGCCGCACGGCGTGGGGGCGGTCTTCACCGGCATGCTCACCGTCGTCTTCGCCTTCATGGGCAGCGAGATCGTCACCCTGGCCGCCGGCGAGTCCGAGGACCCGGAGAAGGCGGTCAGCAAGGCCACCAACAGCGTGATCTGGCGGATCGGCGTCTTCTACCTGGGTTCCATCCTGCTCGTGGTCACCCTGCTGCCGTGGGACTCCGACGCGGTCAAGGGCAGCCCGTACGTCGCCGTGCTGGAGCACGTCGGCATCCCGGGCGCCGGCCAGGTGATGGACGTGATCGTGCTGACGGCCGTGCTCTCCTGCCTCAACTCGGGCATGTACACCGCCTCGCGGATGGCGTTCTCGCTCGGCCAGCGCGGCGACGCCCCCAAGGCCTTCGCGACCGTGAACCGGCGCGGTGTGCCGATGGTCGCGATCCTGTCCTCGGTGGTCTTCGGCTTCGTCGCCGTCTTCTTCAACTACACCTCCCCCAACACCGTCTTCTCCTTCCTGCTCAACTCCTCCGGTGCGATCGCGCTCTTCGTCTGGCTGGTGATCTGC
Organism: Kitasatospora sp. NPDC056181; assembly: GCF_042266225.1. NCBI lineage: Bacteria > Bacillati > Actinomycetota > Actinomycetes > Kitasatosporales > Streptomycetaceae > Kitasatospora > Kitasatospora sp. NPDC056181. The sequence goes on along the minus strand of NZ_JBHJUK010000174.1, from coordinate 8,523 downwards.
TTCTCCCAGCTGAAGATGCGCAAGATCATCGAGAACGAGATGCCGGAGCGCCTGACCGTCCGGATGTGGCTGTACCCCTACCTCACCTGGGCCGCCATCGGCATGATCGGGTTCGTGGTGGCGTACATGTTCACCGACGCCGACGGGCGCAAGCAGATGTACCTGTCGTTGGTCGCCGCAGCCATCGTGCTGACGGCGTCGGCCGTGGTGGGCCGCCGGCGACGGGCTGCGGCGGTGGCGCCGGCCGCCTGAGCCGGACCGCGCCGCCCGCGAACGCCGGGCCCGGAAGCCGTTGCGGAGGCTCCCGGGCCCGGTGCCGTTTTCCGGGCCCGGTGCCGCTCCCGGGCCCACTGCCGTCTTCCCCGGCACTGCGCCGGCGGGCCCCGGTGCCGCAGTGGCGCAGGGCCGGTGCCGCAGGGCCGCAGGGCCGGTGCCGCAGGGCGCCGGCGGGGCCGTCGGCACCGGACCGTGACGGGACGGATATGACCCGCCGACGGCCAGCCCCTACCCTTTTCCCCTATGCGAGATCTTGTGGCGGGGATGGGGTACCTGGCCAAGGGCCAGAAGTGGGTGGGGCGGCACGGCCGCTGGTGGGCGTTCGGGATGATCCCCGCGCTGCTCACCCTGATCGGGTACGCGGTGGCACTGGGGTTCCTCGGCGGATGGTCGGACGACCTCGCCACCTGGGCCACCCCGTTCGCGGACGACTGGGGCTCGCCCTGGCAGGGCCTGCTGCGCGGCGCACTCGCCCTGATCGTCTTCGGCGGCGGACTGCTGATCTCGCTGATCACCTTCACCGCCGTCACCCTGCTGGTCGGCCAGCCCTTCTACGAGTCGCTCTGCGAGAAGGTGGACGAGACCGAGGGCGGGGCGCCCACCCCGCCGGACGTGCCGCTCTGGCGCGAGCTGGTGGTCTCCGCCCGGGACAGCCTCCACGTACTGGTGCGGGTGGCCGGGTTCGGCGTCCTGCTGTTCGCCTGCGGGTTCATCCCCGTGGTCGGGCAGACCCTGGTACCGGTCGCCGGCTTCCTCGTCACCGGCTTCTTCATGGCCGTCGAGCTGACCGCGGTCGCCCTCCAGCGGCGCGGGGTGCCGCAGCGTGAGCGGATCCGGCTGCTGCGCGCCCGCCTCGGACTGACGCTCGGCTTCGGCGTCCCCCTGATCCTGGCGTTCCTGATCCCCTTCGTCACCGTTCTCGCCATGCCGGGTGCGGTGGCCGGCGCCACGCTGCTGGCCCGGGACCTGGTGCCGGTCGAGGAGGCCGCGGGCGAGGAGGACGAGGACGCCCCGGCCGACGACGCCCTTCCGGACGTCCCCTCCTACCCGGCGTACGGGGAGCAGCAGCCGGTGCCCGGCAACCCGTACTCGAACGGTCCGACCACCGGGCAAGGACCGTACGCGAGCGCTCCGCCCACCGGGCAGCACCCGTACGCGAACGCCCCGGTGGCCCCCGGGCAGAACCCGTACACGAACGCTCCGGCCGCCGGACAGCAGCCGTACGCGAACGCTCCGGTGACCCCCGAGCACAACCCGTACCGGGGCCACTGATCCGGTGACCGGCCGGTCACGCTGCGCCCACCCCCGGCAGGCCGGGGTGTGAGGCCTCCCACACGGCCTTTCGCATCTACTGCCGCCGATAGTGGCAGGCCACCCGCGGGGGCGGCCGGGGCGGCCGGTAGTACCTCGTCCGGACCGGTCCGGCCCGGCCGCGGAGCCGGTCCGGACCCGGAAGAACGCAGGCGGCGGGCCGGTTGGGGCCGATCGTTCGTCGACGACGCAGGCAAGTCGCCCCCTCTTTTCACAAAACGGACAAATCACCCAGAGGCGCCCGGCTCCGGCCGGGCGCCTCGCCGTTTCCGCCGCCCCTGGCCACTACCGCGCGTAGTAGCAGGCGGCTTTGCCGCCCCCGCCGCGCTCTGCCAAGAATGGCCCGTCGCCAGGCAGCGCGGACCGGCCCCGGCCGCCGCGCAACCCGCCCGCCCCGCCCTCACCGCCGGGGTGCCATGGCCGTCCCGGACGGCATTGCGGGCCCTGCTCACCCGAGCCCCGCCCCGCGTGCCGGATGCCCCCGCGCTCCCGACACGGCCCCGACGGAAAAGGATCGTCCGCTCCATGCAGCTCAGCCATGCCCGCCGAAACTCGCTGATCACCGGTATCACCACCCTCGTGGTGGCGAGCGCGGCCACCGCCGCCCTCGCCATCCCGCAGAGCGGCGGCAACGTCGCCGAGGCCGCCGCCCCGGTGGCCGGGGTCGCCGGCGTCTCCGTGGACGGGCAGCCGGCTGCCGAGCAGGCCCCAGCCCCGCAGGCGGCCGACGCCGCCGCCGCGCAGGCCCAGGCCGCCGCCCAGGCCCAGGCACAGGCCCAGGCCGACGCCGCTGCCGCTGCCGCCGCGCAGGCCCAGGCCGCCGCCCAGGCGCAGGCCGAGGCCGAGGCGAAGGCCCAGGCGGACGCCAAGGCCAAGGCGGACGCCGACGCCGCCGCCTCCCGCTCGCAGGAGCGCGCCAAGCTCAACGCCAAGCCGAGCTACTCCGGCAGCCCGCGCGAGATCGCCGCCCAGATCGTCCCGGCCGGCCAGCTGCAGTGCTTCAGCAACATCGTGTCCCGCGAGAGCACCTGGAACCCGCTCGCCGTCAACGCCTCCTCCGGCGCCTACGGCCTGGTCCAGGCCCTGCCCGGCTCCAAGATGGCCTCCGCCGGCTCCGACTGGCGCACCAACCCGGCCACCCAGATCAAGTGGGGCCTGAACTACATGAACTCCCGCTACGGCAGCCCCTGCGCCGCCTGGTCGTTCTGGCAGGCGCACCACTGGTACTAGGCCGACCCGGCACCGAAGGCCCCGCGCGGAGCTCCTCCGCGCGGGGCCTTCGGCCTTCTCCGCACGAACCCGCTCCCCCGCCTACCGGCCCGCGCGGGACGGTGCGGGCCGCACGCGCAGGGCGTGGCGCATGGCCGGGAGGTAGCTGCGGGCGATTTCATCAGCCGGGAGCGAAGCAACCGGTTCGAGGTGCAGCACGTACCGGGCCATGATCAGGCCGCCCAGGTGGGAGGCGAACTCGCAGGCGCGCCGACGGGCGTCCGCCCCGCCGATCCGGGCGGCGATCCGGTCGATCATCTCGCGTTGGACCACCTCGCTGACCAGCACCCCGGCGGCCGGGTCCTGGGCTGCGCCGCCCAGCATGGCGCGCAGCGGGGCGGCGTTCTCCGGGTCGTCCCACACGTGCAACAGCTGGGTCAGCACCCGCTCCGGCAGGGTCTCCACCTCGCCTTCGAGGACGAGGGCGAGGCTCTCGGCGGGGTTGGCCGCCAGCGCGAGCGCGGCGCCGAACAGGCCCTTCTTGGAGCCGAAGAAGTAGCTGACCAGGGCGAGGTCGACGCCCGCCTCGGCGGCCACCGAACGCAGCGTGACGGCCTCGTACCCCTCGGCGAGGAACCGTCGGCGCGCGACGTCGAGGATCTGGGCGCGGGTGTCGGGGCTGCCCGTCCGCCGGCCCCGGCGCGGCGATTTATTCATCACGGTTGAAATCCTAGTCGCGACGCGCCCACTCTGGCCGCACCGAGCCGGCCCGCCCGAACCTCCGGGGTGCCGGCGCCCGTTCGCCAGGGAGAGAAGGACCGTCATGACCGTCACCGAGCCCGGGACAGGCCTCGGGGCCGCCCGACCGGACGCCGCCGCCTCCGGCGGGCCGGCCGTCCGCCACAACCTGGTCCTGCTCGTCACCTGCCTCGCGCTGGCCACCGTGGTCGCCGCGATGGCCTCGCTCAACGTGGCGCTGCCCGACATCGCCCGGGAGACGCGCGGCAGCCAGACCCAGCTCTCGTGGATCATCGACGCCTACAGCCTGGTGTTCGCCGCGCTCCTGCTGCCCGCGGGGGCGCTCGGCGACCGGTTCGGCCGCCGGCGCGCGCTGCTCGTCGGCCTCGCGCTGTTCGGCGGCGGGTCCGGACTGGCCGCGCTGACCACCGACCCGACCACGCTCATCGCGCTGCGCGGCCTGCTGGGCGTGGGCGCGGCCCTGGTCATGCCGGCCACCCTCTCCACCATCACCGGCACCTTCCCGCGTGCCCAGCGGGCCCGGGCCGTCAGCGTCTGGGCCGCCGTGGCCGGCGCCAGTGCGGTGGTCGGCCTGCTCGCCTCGGGGACGCTGCTGGAGCTCTGGTCCTGGCGCTCGGTGTTCCTGCTGAACGTGCTGCTCGCGCTGGCGGCGCTCGCCGGGACGCTGCTCTTCGTGCCCGAGTCGGCCGACCCGGACGCCCCGCGGCTGGACGTCACCGGCGCCCTGCTGGTCATGGCCGGCCTGGGCACGCTGGTCTACTCCGTCATCGAGGCGCCGACCCGCGGCTGGGGCGAGCCGGTGACCCTGGGCGGCATCGCCGCCGGGCTCGCCGTGCTGGCCGGCTTCGTCGCCTGGGAGCTGCGGCGCCGCCACCCGCTGCTGGACCCGAGGCTCTTCCGCAACCGCCGGTTCGCGGCCGGCTCGCTGTCGATCACGTGCCAGTTCTTCGCCTTCTTCGGCTACATCTTCGTGATCATGCAGTACCTCCAGCTGGTGCGCGGCGACACCGCTCTGGTGGCGGCGGTCAGCGTGCTGCCGATGGCCGTGACGATGGTGCCGCTCTCCCGTCTCTCCCCGCGGCTGACCGCCCGCTTCGGCGACCGCGGCCCCTGGGTGACCGGGCTGGCGCTGATCGCGGCCGCGATGGCGGCGATCGGAGGACTCGGCGCCGACAGCCCGTACTGGCTGCTCGCGGCCGCTCTGCTGCTGCTCGGCGCCGGTTCGGGGCTGGCGATGACGCCCGCGACCACGGCCATCACGGACGCGCTGCCCCGCTCGCTCCAGAACGTCGGCTCGGCGGTGAACGACCTCTCCCGCGAACTGGGCGGCGCCCTCGGCATCGCCGTCCTCGGCAGCGTCCTCAGCGCCGGTTACCGGAGCAACCTCGACGTCACCGGCCTGCCGCCGCAGCTGGCCGACGCGGCCCGCTCCTCGCTGGCCGCCGCCGCCCGCATCGGCGGCCCGGTCGGCGAGCACGCCCGGACGGCGTTCGTCGACGGCATGCACCTCACCCTGCTCACCGGGGCGGGTGTGGCGGCGCTGGCCGGCGTCGTGGTGGCGCTTCTGCTGCGACGGCCGGACCGGCGGGCGGACGGGCAAGCGGCCACCCACCACTGACACGCCGTCCCGGGGACCGGCCGCGGTGACCCACCGCGGCCGGTCCGCCGCGCCGGGCGGTCCGCTGGGATCCACTCGGGTCCGTTCGCGTCCGCTCGGGTCCGCTCAGGTGCAGTGGGGTCCGCTCAGGTCCGTTCGCGTCCGCCGGGGTCCGTTCGGGCCCGATCGGGTCGGGTCCTGGCTGGTCCGGCCGTGTCCGGACGAGCCGGATCCGGGCGGCCCGGGTCGCGCCGGATCCAGGCCTGTCGTGGATGCGACCGGCATGACGAGTGAAGATATCGCGCACGCTCGTACCATTTGACGGGTATTGATCAGACTTACGGAGCGTCAGGCCTTTGCCACCTCCCGCATCCGCTCCTACGCTCCGGCCTCATGCCCTCACCTCTGATCAGCGTCGTAATCCCCGCCTACGACCAGCAGAAACAGCTGCCGGAGTGCCTGGACTCGCTGCTCGCCCAGTCCTTCCGCGACTTCGAGGTCGTCGTGGTCGCGGACCGCTCCCCCGACTCCCCGGCCGGGCTGGCCGACGCCTACGCGGCCCGGCACCCGCAGGTGTCGGCGCTCCACCTGGACGCCGCCGTCGGCGTGGGTGTCAGCCGTAACGCGGGGGCCGCCCGGGCCAAGGGCGAGTACCTGCTCTTCCTGGACGCCGACCACCTGCTGCCCCGGGACGCCCTCCAGGCCCTGGCCGACCGGCTGGCGCAGACCGGGCCGGTGGACGTCCTGCTCTTCGGGCACACCCGGCGGCACGGCGGGCGTGACTGGCCGGGCGGCGCGGAGACGCTCCTGGCCGAGGCCGGACCGGAGGTGTTCGGGCCGCTGGACCACCCCGAGCTGGTCGGCGCACCGGCGCTGGCCTGGGACCGGCTGCTCCGCCGGGAGCACTGGCAGCACCGTGGGCTGTCCTTCCCCGACGGCCGGTACGAGGAGATCCCGCCGGTCCACGCGGCGATGCTGACCGCCGGACGGGTCGCCGTACTGCCGCGCGCCTGCGTCCAGCTGCGCCGGCGGGAGACCGTCCACCCCACCGGCTCGCCGGGCAGCAGCCAGTTCGACATCTTCGAGCAGTACGAGCGCACCTTCGCGCTGCTGGAGGAGGTGCCCGCCTCGGACGCCGTCCGGGACGCGCTCTTCGTCCGGATGATCCGGCACTACCTCTTCGTCTTCGACCTCGCCGGGTGCGTGTCGCGCGCCGAGCGCCCGCAGTTCTTCCACCGCGCCGCCGACCACCACCGCCGCTTCCTGCCGGCCGGGCACCGGCGGCCCGCCGGCCGCGAGGGCGTGAAGTTCTCCCTGTTGGCCGGCGGCGCCTACCCGGCGTTCGAGATGGCCAAGCTCTCCCACATCGCCAAGGGCACCCTCACCGGTGCGTCGCGACGGCGGGCCTCGGTCTGAGGCCGTCGGGCCCGTCCTCGGACTCCCGCCCGGCGGCGGTCCGGCGACGGGCCCTACGCGTGGGCCGTGCCGCCGCCGGCGGCCATCGCGGCGGCGATCCGGCCGGCGGTCGCGGCCCCCGCCTCGGCGGACAGCGGCGGCAGGACGTCCATCCAGAGCGGCAGGGTGGAGCCGCGCAGCTGCATCATGCCCGCGGGCCGGGCGATCAGCCAGAGGTGCAGGTGCGCGGCGCCGTCGCCCCAGCGGTTCACGTGCACGCGGCCGATGCCGCCGAGCGAGAGCAGGGCCGCCTCCACCCTCTGCAGCATCGGGCCCAGCTCGGCGGCGCGCCCGGGCGGCAGGTCGAGCAGGTCGTGGTGGGCGCGCGGCTGGAGCAGGACGACGGCCGGCAGGCCGGAGGGCTCGTCGGTGGTGCTGAGCCGCCAGTGCTCGTCCGTCCAGAGGAAGTCCTCGTCCGGGCGGGCGCACTGCTTGCAGCTCTCCGGTCCCTCCTCGCCCTGACGCGGCGGCTCGGGCAGCTCGGGCGCGACCAGCGCCTTGACCCTGAGCTCGCCCTCGTACGGGAAGATGTCCCAGGACGGGGCGCCGTCGACGGGGAAGGGCAGGGGCTCACCGATCGGCAGGCCGGCCAGGTACGCGTCGGGCCCGTCGGCCCGGTTCTCGTTGATCATGACAGTCGAGGGTGTCAGATGACACCCCGTCGGCGGAACCCCGGGGTTTCCGCGCCCCGGGCCGCGACCCGGCTGGGATGATCGGCGGCGGTACGCCAGCCCGCCCAACCCCGGGAGGACCACCGTGAGCCGACCGTCCGCCACCCCAGGCGCCGACCTCGCCCGGGAGCTGGCCGCCACGCTGCGCGGCGAGGTCCGCTTCGGCGCCGCCGAGCGCACCGTCTACAGCCACGACGCCTCCAACTACCGGCATCTGCCGCTCGGCGTGGTCAAGCCGGCCGACCTGGACGACGTGAGCACCGCGCTCGCGCTCTGCCGCCAGTACCGCGTCCCGGTGGTGCCGCGCGGGGCGGGGACCAGCATCGGCGGGCAGGCGATCGGCCCGGGCGCCGTCGTCCTAGACTTCCGGCGCCACCTGGGAGCGGTGCTCGGGGTGGACCGGGAGCGACGCACCGCCCGGGTCGAACCCGGCGCCGTGCTGGACGACCTCCAGCGGGCCGCCCGCCCGTACGGGCTGCGGTTCGGCCCGGACCCCTCCACCCACAGCCGGTGCACGCTCGGCGGCATGATCGGCAACGACTCGTGCGGCGCCCACTCGGTGGCCTGGGGGCGGACCGCCGACAACGTCGAATCGCTGGACCTGCTGCTCGCCGACGGCACCGAGCTGACCGTCGGCGGCCCGCTCGGGCTCGAAGGGCGCGCCGAGCTGCTCGGCCGGACCGGCCGGCCCGGCCGACTCCTCCGCGAGCTCCACGAGTTCACCGAACGAAACCTCGCCCTGATCCGCCAGGGCATGCCGGACCTGCCGCGTCGCACCTCCGGCTACCCGCTCGACGCCCTGCTGCCCGAGCGCGGGTTCGACCTCGCCCGGGCGCTCACCGGCACCGAGGGCACCTGTGCACTGCTGCTCGGCGCGACCGTGCGGCTGGTCGAGGACCCGCCGGCCCGCGCCCTGGTGGTGGCCGGCTACCCCGACGAGACCGCCGCCGCCGACGCCGTCCCCGCACTGCTGCCGCTGCGCCCGCTGACCGTCGAGGGGATGGCCGCCGACCTGATCGCCGCGCTGCTCGCCGCCGGGCCCCGCCCGCCCGCACTGAACCGCTTGCCCGCGGGCGCCTGCTGGCTCTTCCTGGAGGTCGGTGGCGCCACCGCGTTGGAGGCCTACCAGGCCGCCCCACGGCTCGCCGACGCCGTGCGCCGCCAGCCCACCGCCCCCCACACCCAGGTCACCCACCCCGACCAGCCCGTCTCATATAAACAAAAACAAGCCCACCAAAAAGGTTA
>NZ_JBHJUK010000173.1:0-16082 GCF_042266225.1 Kitasatospora sp. NPDC056181 | reverse complement strand
TCCCCGACCCAGCCCCCGCCCTCCCCCGCCTCCTGACCCCACCACCCCCCAGGCGGGGCCCCCCCCTGCGCCCCGACCCGGGCCGCACCACCGCTTCCATCGCCGAAGGAGTCCAGCCATGACGTCCAGAAGAGCGCCGCGCCCCCGCCCTCCGCCCGCACGCTCACCCCCTGGAACCTCGATGTCCTCCATCTCGAACCCCGATGCCATCGCTGCGTCGGTCAAGTTCCCCCACCGCTCGAAGCGCGGCATCCTCCTCGGTCTCAGCGCCTCGCAGCTGATCACCGTTTCGGCCTCCGGCCTGCTCCTGCTCGCCGTCCTCGTCACCCGCGGCGTCGTCGGCGCCCTCCAGCTCATACCCCTGTGGGCCGCTGTCGCCGCCTTCGTCTTCATCCGCTACCGAGGCCGCACCCTGGCCGACTGGGCGCCGATCGCCGTCCGCTACGCGCTCCGCCGCTTCCGCGGACAGCTGGTCTGGCTCGCCCGCCCGTCCCGCCGGCCGGTGCGCGAGGGACTGCTGCACCTGCCCGGCAGCGCGGCCAGCCTGCGCGTGGTCACCGCCCCGGACCGCCGCTACGGCGCCGTCCACGACCCGCACGCCGGCACCCTCACCGCCATCGTCAAGGTCTCCTCCCGCGCATACGCCCTGCTCGACCCCGGCACCCAGAACGCCAACGTGAGCGGCTGGGGCCGCGCGCTCGCGGCGCTCGCCCGCACCGGGCACGCCGCCCGCATCCAGGTGATCGAGCGGACCGTCCCCGACTCCGGTGACGCACTGCGCCGGTACTGGGAGGAGCACGGCAAGCCGGACGCCCCGCTGGCCGGTGCCCTCTACGGCGAGCTGATTCAGAACGCGGGACCGGCCGCAGCCCCGCACGAGTCCTACGTCGCCATCGCGCTGGACTTCAAGGCCGCCCGGCGCCTGATCAACCAGGCCGGCGGCGGGCTCACCGGAGGCTTCTCGGTCCTCGCCCAGCTGACCTCCGCCTTCGAGCAGTCCGCCCGCACCGCCGGTCTCAACCCGAACGGCTGGCTGTCCGCCACCGAGATCGCGGCGGTCGCCCGCACCGCCTACGACCCCAAGTCCCTTGCCGCGTTGGACCGCTGGTCCGAGAACAGCCGCCCTTCAGCCGATCCGGCAGCAGCGGGACCGGTGGTCGTAGTAGAGAAGGCCGACCACATCTCCACCGACTCCGCGCACCACTCCACCTACTGGGTGGAGAACTGGCCCCGCACCGAGACCAGCCCCGGCTTCCTCCACCAGGTGATGTTCGCCTCCGGCGTGCGCCGCACGGTCTCCCTGGCCTACGAGCCGAAGGACCTGGAGTCGGCGATGCGCGACGTGCAGCGCAAGAAGGCGTCGGTCATCGCCGACTCGGCCGAGCGCGCCCGCAAGGGCCAGGTCGCCTCCGAGGCCGACTCGGTGGAGTACCAGGACATCCAGAACCGCGAGCGCCAGCTGATCGCCGGCCACGCCGACGTCGCCCTGACCGGCCTGCTGACCGTCTCCGCCGACACCGAGGGCGAGCTGCGCTCCGCCTGCGCCGTGGTGGAGACCGCCGCCGTCGGCGCCCAGCTCGACCTGCGCCCGCTCACCTGGCAGCAGGCCGAGGCGTTCACCGCCTCCGCCCTGCCGTTCGCCCTCGCCGCCTGATGCCGGCCACCACCTCTTCCGAAAGAGCACCGCCATGCCGGCCACCACCGCCACCGCGCAGGACTTCGTCCCGTACGCGACCGCCGCGATCGACTTCCACCGCGCGCTGAACATCCCCGCAGGTCCGCTCGTCGCCTCCCGAACCGAGCTGGACTCCCTGCACGCCCACCTCGTCGCACTGCACGGGCTGCTCGACGCCCACGCCCAGCGCACCTCACCCCTGCTCCCGGGCGAGGGCGACCACCTTAAGGCCACCCGCACCCGCCTGTGGCAGGCCGCCGACCACCTCCACGCCGCCTACCACTCCTCCCCCCGGCCCGGCAGCGGCGAGGTGCCCGACGCCGAAGCGTGCCGTGCCGGCCGGCCCGAGGGCGCGCCGGAGCTGACCATCTGCCGCCGGCACCAGGAGGCCGCGCATCTGGTCCGCCGCCGGACCACCCCGGCCGACCTGTACTCCCCCTTCACCGGTCTCGTCCGCCACTGACCCGGAAACCGTGATCATGCCCAGGAACCGCGCCACCGCCAGCCCCCTGTTCGTCCCCCGCAAGAACTCCCGCGCCCAACAGCGTTCCGCCAGGGCCGAGTTCGCCGAAGCCCGCGGGAAGGCCCGCCGGGCCCAGGCCCCGGCCGAACGGCGCGAGTTCGAGGGCGTCGACCCCGAGCTTCAGGCCACCTACCCGCCGTCCGGGCGGCCCGGCCCCGCCTCCGCCCGCGGCGGCAGGCTCCGCCTGCCCAAGCACCGGATGACCACCGCCGTCGCGGGCGGGGCCTACCCGTTCCTGGCGGAGGCCGGCCTCGGTGCCGAAGGGATCTTCATCGGCCGTGACCTCCACGCCGAGGGTTCCTTCTGCTACGACCCGTTCGCCCTCTACAACTCCGGCCGGATCGAGGGGTTCACCAACCCCAACGCTGTCCTCTGCGGTGTCATCGGCATGGGTAAGTCCGCCCTCGCCAAGTCCATCGCCACCCGGGCCATCGCCCACGGTTACAAGATCTACATCCCGTCGGACCCGAAAGGCGAGTGGTCCGCTCTTGCCGAGGTGCTCGGCGGTCAGACCATCGCGCTCGGCCCCGGCCTACCGGGGAAGTTGAACCCCCTGGACGTGCCGGAGCGACCCTCCGGGGTGAGCGAGGGGGACTGGGCCGGCGAGGTCCGCAAGCGGCGGCTCCTGCTGCTGGCGAGCCTCGCGGCCACCGTGCTCAAGCGCGACCTGCTGCCGATGGAGCACACCGGCCTCGACGTCGCCCTGGACCTGGTCGTCGCCGAGGCCCACGCTGCGGGCACGGTGCCGCTGCTCGGCGACATCGCCCACGCCCTCGGCCGACCTGAGCGCCTGGACGCCGCACTCGGCAAGGAGGCTGGCGGCCTCGGCCGCGCGGTCGACGACCTCGCCCACGCCCTTCGCCGGCTCGTCCACGGTGACCTCTCGGGGATGTTCGACGCGCCATCGACGGTGACGTTCGACCCGGACGCTCCGATGCTGTCGATCGACCTGTCCCGCCTTGGCAGCAGCGGCGACGACACGGCCCTGGTGCTGGCGATGACGTGCGCGAGCGCGTGGATGGAGTCCGCGCTCGCCGACCCCGGCGGCGGCAGGCGATGGGTGATCTACGACGAGGCGTGGCGGATCATGCGGCACGTCGGCCTGCTGGAACGTATGCAGCAGCAGTGGAAGCTCTCACGGGGCCTGGGCATCGCCAACCTGCTGATCCTGCACCGGCTTTCCGACCTGCAGTCCGCGGGCAACGCCGGGTCCCGCGGGCGCGTGCTCGCCGAGGGCCTCCTCGCCGACTGCAGCACCCGGATCATCTACCGGCAGGAACCGGACCAGATCGCGGCCTCCATGGCCCTGCTCGGCCTCACCGGCGTCGAGGCCCAGGCGATTTCGGCTCTGCCGCGCGGCCGGGGCCTGTGGAAGGTCTCAGGCCTCAGCTTCATCGTGCAGCACCTCCTCCATCCGCACGAGCGCGGGCTCTACGACACCGACCTCCGCATGTCCGCATAGCCGACTCTCCACAGCAACAGAGCACTTGGTCTCGAAGGAGGAGAGCCCGAGCCGTCAGGACGGCTCCCGTGTGCCTGCTTTGCACCGTCCGAGCAGACCCCGCCTCGCCGAAGCCCACCTCACCGTCCCCCGAAGCGGAGCCCCATCGTGCCTACCGAAGCCCCCCGTGTCCTGCCCGACGTCGCCGTCGGGCGCCACCCCGATCACGGCATCGTCGCCGCCCTGCCCACCCGGTCGGCCGCCGCCCAGTGGATGCTGGAGCGGCTTGACTTCCAGCGCGTCCCCGGCCACCCAGACCTGTACGCGCTCACCAACCAGCATCATGAGGCCACTGAGCGCGCCGCCTGGGCCGTCAAGCTCCTCACCGGCGCCGGCTACTGCGTCGAAGCCGACATGTCCCTGACCCCCGACGGCTCCACGGGCGAGGTGCGGGCCCAGGCGCGGCCCGGTGCCGATCCGCAGCCAGACCCCGGGCCGGACGTCGCCTTCGCCGAACACCCCCAGCTGGGCATCGTCGCCGCCGTCGGCGGCAACCAGCCGCTCAGCCCGGCAGTCTTCCTCGAGGTCGACGGCTGGCGCTGGAACCGCGACCTGGACATCTTCCTCCCGCCCCCGGTCACCAACCGGGCGGAGGCCCTCGACGCCGTGGCCCGGAGCACCCTGGAACTGCGGCGCGGCAGCTACCAGGTCGCCATGCAACCCCAACTCGCCGAAGCCGTCGCCGCCAACCGCGCCCCGCTTCACCAGGCCTTCGCCACACACAAGTTCCACGTCGACGACGACGCCGTTGCGCAGAGGCCCTCCCATCGACCGGTCGCCACCGCGAGCCCCGCGACCGTTCCCGCCGGACCTCCCCCGGCGGCCGTCGACCCACGGGTCGCCTTCGCGCGAGCCCGCTGACCAACCCCGCCCCGATCACAGAGGAGCAGAACCGATGGCCGTGAAGACCGTCTGGACGATCACCCACTCGTGTGGCCACGAGAGCGAGAGGGACCTCGGCGACCGCCCGGCCGATCGCCGGGCCGGATTCGCCGACTGGCTCGCCAAGCAGGACTGCACCGACTGCTGGCGTGCCGCGAAGGACGGCGACGAGGCGGACAAGGCCGCGTGGCTGGAGGCGAAGCGCGCCGCCGAGCAGACGCAGTCACAAGCCTGGTCCGAGCGGTACCGCATGCCGCCGCTGGAAGGCAGCCAGCGGGGCGTCGCCTGGGGCGTGCGCTGCCGCCACCAGCTCCTCGCTGCCGCATACACCGCCCTCGTCCTGGACAGCGGCATGTCCGAGGCAGCCTGGGAAGAGATCGAGGACCGGGCCCGCACCATCACCCGCGCCGGTTGGTGGATTGACCAGCGCTCCTCCGAACCGGACGACCTGAGCGAGCTGCTGGACGCCGCCGCGGACACCGACCGGCCGACCGAAAACCCCTTCGTCTGACCTGCCGGTGCCCCTGCCCCGACGCAGGGGCACCGGCCCCAAATCCCCTCCCCAGCAGAGGGATTCGGAAGTCTTGCCATGCTTATTTCCCTGCTTCACTGCACCCTCCGGCGCACTGAGAGCACCACCGACTGCTCGCCGAACTGCACCGTGCCGATCCCGGATTCGCGCCCTACCTGCTGACCTCATGGTCGCCTGAGCTGACCGCCCAGGGGCACGTCGTCCCTGCCGCAATTGGCGGCACTGCTGGACGAGCCGCTGGCGCTGCGCACGCGCCGAACCGGCCACACCCCGCCCCGGCATCTCATCTTGCACCGATCGATACACGGCACCGCCTCGACCGCACTCACCGACGAGACGACCTCCCGGCCGAGCACTGGATCCGCCTACGGACCACCAACCCCATCGAATCGACCTTCGCCACCGTCCGGCTCCGCACCAAGGTCACCAAGGGCGCCGGCACCGGCGCCGCGGTCCTCGTCATCGTGTTCAAGCTCGTCGAATCCGCCCAGGCCCGCCGGCGCTCGCTCAGCGGCGCCCACCTCGTCGCCCTGGTCCCTGCCGGAGCCCGCCTCGAACGCGGTCAGCTGATCGAACAGCCCGCGCCCGTTGCTGCCAGACCGAGCCCGACCGTCGACGAGCTGTTCCCTCAAGTCCCTCAAACCGCCGGCGGCCAAGCGATCAGCCTCAGATTTGCAGGGGTCGGATTCCTGCCCAGGCACCGCAACGTGAGCTGCCTGCGACGTAGTCGAGGTGTCCAACCGTGGTGAAGCAACGCATCTCGAATGGCCCCGGCGACCAACCCCGGAGCGACCACCACACCATGCTCAACCCACGTCACCATGCGTTGTCCATCGACTTCCTCATGCAGGACGACGATCGCCGCGCCGGGCTCGTCGTTGGGCGCGACCACCCAGCGATAACGCTCCCCGTCGACGACAACAACCCGCGTTCCCTTTTTTGCTATGGCCATGCAATGCAGCTTTTCAGGTGTTGTACCGCCTCACCAGCTCGCGCAGATCGGTGTGCCCCCGTCTCGAGGCGCTTCACCTCTGACCGAGGTCAACTGATCCACAAGTATTGGCAATTACTCCCGTCGAGAGCGTCGCTGCTGGCGGTGGTTGCCAGCTACCTGCCCGTGACCGCACCACCGCCTCAAAGTGCCCGGCGCAGTACACCGCGTGGCCAAGGTCAGCCTCGATCGGGTTTAGATCAGCGGGTACGTCGCTTCCTTCGGTCGTTATGAGAGCCAGTCTCCCGCCCCCTTGTACGGGCGCACCGCCCTCTGTTCGAGCGAAACGGTGTTCGCAGGTCGCCTCACCAGCCGCCAGTACGGCCGCTGGGCCCAGCTGCACAACGACGGGCACCTCGCCCATAGCCACGATCTCGTGTCGCTGACACTCGTGGAGCAACTCAGCCGGTAGCCCGGCAGTCCGGCGTCTACCACCGACCTTCGGCTGGGCCAAACCGCCGATTCCCCGAATTCTGTCTCCTGCCAGCCTGCCCTCCGGGGCCCGCCGCCCGCCCGAGAGGGGACGCCGTGATCGCCCATCTGCAGCGCGCCGCCACCACGGCCGCGCTGATTCCCGCCCTCTACAGGCCGAATGATCCCCACCACCGCCTGAAGCCCCGGCTGATCGGCACCGACTACCGCGGTACCAACGCCCAACTGCCACTCTTCGGCGACCCGCAGGAAGTCCTCAGCGGTGGCGTGCTGGACGATCCTGCCGCATGGATCGGCTCCCGAGCGGCCGGTGTGGCTGTGCTCAGTACGCTCCGACCCCCGCCACCCTGACCTGACCGACGCCCAGTGGGCCGACGTCGCCCGGCTCCTGGTCACCGTCACCGGACTCGCTCCCTCCAGCGACCCGCCCCGCAGCCGGTGAGCCCCGGCGCCTGGACGGGCCCAGCCGCAGCCGGGCCGCCCCCGACAGCTCCGACCACCGGACGCCCCCACTGAAACGCCTTCCCTCGACCCTAAAGAGCAGACCGGTGACCCGCACGAGAGCCGAGCGCGCGTGCCCCCACCGGCTCGCACACCCCAGGAGCCGCCATGCCTTCCCCGCGCACAGGCGCGCCGTCGACCACCACCGGGCCCGACGCGCTGCTCTGCCTCCTCTTCGGCGTCCTCGGCACAGCCCTCGCCTTCGGCTCCCTCGCCTGGCTGACCGGTAACCTCACCAACTCTCTTGTCGGCAGCGGACCGTGGGCCCCGTACCGGGCAACTGACGCCCTGCTGCACCCCGAGGGGCTGTGGCCGAACCTGAGCGCCACCGCGCTGCTGCTCGGTGCCCGCCTCGTCCCTGGCCTGCTCACCCTGGTCCTGACCATCACCGGCCTGGTCCTGTGGATGCGCTGGCGCGGTGGCACGAAGAACGGCCTCGCCCGCAAAGCCGATCTCGCCCCGCTGCTGGACAAGGAAGTCACCGCGAAGGCCCGCAGCCTGCGCCCGAGCCTGAACGACCGGGAGCGTAAAAGAGGTCGCACCGAACGACCGGGGCATCCTCGTCGGCACACTCTCCCCCGGCAAAGCCGAGGTCCGCGCCTCCTGGGAGGACGTCCTCGTCGCCATCATGGCGCCGCGCTCCGGCAAGACGAGCGGCCTCGCAATACCGGCGATTCTCGCCGCCCCTGGCCCCGTCCTGCTCACCTCCAACAAGGCGGCCAACGACGCTTACACCACCACGGTCGACGCACGGGCAGAGGTCGGCAACGTCTGGACACTCGACCCGCAGCAGATCGCCCACCACCCGCGCGAGATGTGGTGGGACATCCTCGCCGACGCCCGCGACCTCGCTGGCGCGAAGAGGCTCGCAGGGCACTTCGTCACCGCGTCCGTGGACGAGTCCAGCGGTTCCGACTTCTGGAGCACCGCCGCGAGCAACACCCTCGGCGCACTTTTCCTGGCCGCCGCCAGCCACCGGCGCCCGATCACCGACGTGCTCGCCTGGCTCGCCTCCCCGGCCGACCGAACCCCGGTCGACCTGCTCTCCGATGCCGGCCACCACGCCGTCGCCGCCCAGCTCCAGGGCACGGTCAGTGGCGCCACCGAGACCCGTGACGGGATCTACGAGACAGCGCGGCAGTACGCGAGCTGCCTGCTGGACCCCGAGATCGCCGCCTGGGTCACCCCGACGAAGGGCCTGCCAGAATTCAAGCCGTTCGACTTCGCCACCTCCCGCGACACCCTGTACCTGCTCAGCAAGGACGGCGGCGGCAGCGCGAGCGCGATCATCGCGGCGGCGGCCGACGCGGTGATGCGGGCCGCCGTGATCGTCGCCGAACGCTCCGGCGGACGGCTTGACCCGCCTGCGCTATGTGTCCTCGACGAGGCCGCCAACGTCTGCCGGATCAGCGACCTCCCCGATCTGTACTCACACCTGGGCAGCAGGGGCGTCATCCCGATGACGATCCTTCAGTCCTACCGGCAGGGCCAGCGCTGCTGGGGCGAGGCCGGCATGGACGCCTTGTGGAGCGCAGCGACCGTCAAGGTGATTGGCAGCGGGATCGACGACGCCGACTTCGCGGACAAGTTGTCCCGGCAGATCGGCGAGCACGACGTGCAGACCACCTCCGTCTCCACCTCCGACGGCGGCAAGTCCACGTCCGTGTCGATGCGTACCGAGCGCATCCTGCCGCCGGACGCCATCCGCGCGCTGCCCAAGGGGAAGGTCCTGCTGTTCGCCACCGGCATGCGGGTAGCGATGCTCGACCTCAAACCCTGGTACAAGGAGCCGTCGGCAAAGACGATCGGTCCGGCCTCCGCCCGTGCCACCAAGGCCATCACCCAGCGCGCCCTCGCCAAGGCCGTTGACCGCGACGACTTCGGGCTTGCGTCGTGAGTATCCAGCACGCCCCGCCGGCGGTCGCGACTCCACCAATGCTGGCGCGGTCGAAACCCGAGTGTGCTCCGCCACCGAGACCCCGCCCAACCGCGATCTCTCCGGGCCGATACCCACCTACCCGGGCCGACCCGGCACCCCCGCAGCGGTCGATCTCGCCCTCGGCGCCTGAACCTCCGGATCGCTTCTAGGAGTTACCCATGTCCGATCGCACCTCCTACCCCCGGTTGCCTCGCTCCGAGCGGCTGGCGGGCTCCCCGGTCGAGCGCCGGGCCGGCCAGTGGTGGCTGGTCAGCGACACCGGTTCGATCCTGGCCACCAACCCGACCTTCACTGGCGAACTGGACCGCTTCGCCACCGCGATGGCCGCCGCCGAGCGCGATGTCGCCCGGCTACGGCACGAGCAGGCAGCCACCCGAGAGAAGGGACGGTGATGGATGCGCTGTTCAAGGGCGAGCAGGCCGTCCTCGGCGCGATCCTCCTTGACCCTGCCCAGCTCGACACGCTGTCCTGGCTGACGCCCGGCGACTTCTACCGGCCAGCCCACCAGGCCCTCTTCGCCGCGATGCGCACGCTCCAGTCCTCGGAGCACCCCGCTCTCGCCACGCAGGGGAACGTGCCACTGTCCTGGGTGACCGACACCGTCACCGAGGCCGGCCGCCACGTACGCGGGCTGACCTCCCCGTACGCGCACACCCTGATCGCCGCGTGCCCTCGCCCGCAGAACGCCCCGGTCTACGGCCGGATGGTGCTCGAAGGCTCGATTCACCGGACGGTGACCGAGCACGCCGTCCGTCTGGAACATGTGGCCCGGATCGACGCCGAGCAGCAGCAGGTCGAGGGCGTTCTCCACCACGCCGATGTCCTGACGGGCGTCCTCGGCGACCTGTCGCGCCGCTGGGGCACCGATCCCCGGCCGGTCCCGGGCCCCAGCACGGGGCCGGTCGTTGCATCGCCTCCGGTCAGGCCGGAGCAGACCGAAGACGAGCGATTCCTTCTGGCCGTCCTCGTCAGCCAGCCCGCAGCAATGGGCGAGGTCTACGACTGGTTGCGGCCCGACGACTTCGCCGACGCCGGCCACGGCCAGCTCTACCGCTGCCTGGGCGCCCTCCACCACAGGGGCGAGCCGATCGACGAGGTGACCGCCCTGTGGGAGGTCCAGCGGCGCGGCCTGCTGGCTGACGGCACACTCTCGCAGGTCCAGCTCGACAGCCTCCTTGGCGGGCCGGGAGCCGGCTCGGCCGAGTGGCTGGGCGACCGGGTCATCCGCTCCTCCGTCGTCCGCACCACCACCCAGGCAGCCATCTCGATCAAGGCGCTGGCCGAGGACGAGACCCTGGCGCCGGGCCGTCTCATCGGCCAGGCCCTGCACGCGCTCGGCCCGCTCGACGAGGTGCGCGCCCGCTGGCGTACGGCCAACGGGCACCCTTCCCGGGCGCTCGAGAAGACCAGGCCTGCGGTGCGACCGGACCCTGCGGCCCGGATGAACGCGGCGCTGTCCCGCAGCGCCGCTCGGCAGCCCACACCACAGCCCGCTTCGCACGCCGCTCCCGTCGCCCCGCCAAGCACCGCGACCGTCCCTCGAAGCCGTGCTTCGCCTTCCCCCGCTTAGGGAGCAGACCCTGAGCAGAGTCCCCGGGGCTGCACGGCGTGGCGTCAGACCCGGTAGGGGCTACTACCTACTCGTTCCGGCCGTACCAAATCGCGGATTGTCCGGACTCTTTCCCCTCGCAGCCGCACGAACCAAGGGGGCTGTCACGCCTGCTCATGCCCCGGCCCACCGGGCGCCTACCCGCGCGCCGCCAACCGCCGCACGACCGAAGGACCATCATTGACCACCACCCCCGCCGACGCCGGCCCGGCCCAGGACAGCAGCTACCGCACTGTCCTGGGCGCGCCGTCCGTGGCCCGTCTGCTGGGCGGCACCCTGATCGGCCGCCTGCCCACCGGCATGGCGCCGATCGCCATCTTGCTTCTGGTGCGGGTCGAGCACGGCTCCCTCACCCTGGCCGGACTGCTCGGCGCCCTGTACGGCCTCGCTTCCGCGATCGGCCAGCCGCTGCTCGGGCGCCGGGTCGACCGCCAGGGCCAGACCCGGGTCCTGGTCACCTACACGGCGGTCGCCAGCACGGCGTTCCTGCTGCTGCCGTGCACCGGTCCGGTGCGTCATCCGATGCTCGCCGCGCTGACCGTCCTGGTCGCCGGGTTGGCGACGCCGCCACTGGAGGCCGGCCTGCGGGCGCTGTGGCCAGTGCTGCTGCCTGACCCCGAGCGCCAGCGCGCCGGCCTCGCCCTGGACGGCAGCTCCCAGGGCCTGGTCTTCGTCGCCGGTCCGCTGCTGGCCATAGGCGTCTCGGCGGCCATCGGTCCGCACGGCGCCCTCGTGGCGACCGCGGCGCTCGGCCTGCTCGGCTCCGGGATCGTCGCCTCCGCCGCACCGTCGCGCTCCTGGATACCGACCTCCACTGCGGGACCGGCGCACTGGCTCGGCCCGCTCCGCGTCCCGGGCCTGCGGATCCTGTTCACCGCGCTCGCCGGGACCGGCGTCGCCCTCGGCGCGGTGAACGTGCTCGCCCTGTCCGCCGCCGAGCGCCATCACGCCGGGTGGCTGGCCGGGGTGATGCCCGCCGCACTGTCCGTCGGCAGCATGCTCGGCGGCCTGGCCTACGGCCGCCGCGCCTGGCCCGGCGCCCCGGCCCGGCACCTGGTGGCCGCCGCGATCGGCTTCGCCGCCGGGTGGATGCCACTGCTGCCCGACCCGGTGCCCGCCGTCGCCGTCCTGGGCGCCGTCCTGCCCGGAACCTTCCTCGCCCCGCTGCTTACCGCCAGCTTCCTGACCGTCGAACGCCTCGCCCCCGAAGGCGAATCGACCGAGGCGTTCGCCTGGCTCATCGCCTGCATCGGCGTCGGCCAGGCCGCCGGCACCGGCCTCGCCTCCCTCGCCGACGCGGCCGGCCCCCTGCTCGTCGCCCTCGTCCCGCTCGCGGGGGCCTGCGCCGCGCTCTGGCTGCTCCGGCGCTTCAACCACCACCTCTGCTCCTGACTGCCCCCTCCTCCGCTGAAAGAACCACCATGAACACCATTACCTTCGCACCCGCAACTCCCCTCTCCACCATGCACGTTGTGTGGGACTGGAACGGGACGGTCAAGGATGACCTCGACGACCACGTCCAGGCCCTGAACGCGACGCTGCCCGCGCTCGGCGGCAACCTGGTCGACCGGGAGACGTACCGGGCCAAGCACACCGTGCCGATCCCAGACTTCTACGCCCGCCTGCTGGGGCGCGAGATCACCGAGCAGGAGTGGCTCTCCAGCGACGGCGCGTTCCTGGACCACCTGCGCGCCCAGCCCGTGCGGATCCGCAACGGCGCCGTCGAGATGATGACGGCACTGCACGAGGGTGGGCACACCCAGTCGCTGCTGTCGCTGTGCCCGCACGACACCCTGGTGCGCGAGGTCGACGAGGCCGGGATCGGGCACTTCTTCGAGCGTATCGAGGGCTGCACGGGCGCGTCCGGCGGCACCAAGGCCGCCCCGCTGGCCGCCCACCTCGACGCCCTCGGCCTCACCGGTCAGGGTCACCGGGTGCTGCTGGTCGGCGACGCCATCGACGACGCGGACGCGGCCCACGCCAACGGTGCACACGCGGTCCTCCACACCGGCGGTCTCCACCACCCCGCCAAGCTCGCCGCCGCTGGCCACCCCCTCGCCGAGACCCTCGTCGGCGCCGTCGCGCTCGGGTCGCGGCTCATCGCCCGAGCCGCCCACCCTGCGCGCGTCTAGCACGAGTTGGCGCCCTACAAAACCACCGAATCCGCGGATCCTCTTCCCACCCGTATCTCTGGAGCACGCCTATGACCTGCCGAAGAAGACCACCGGCCCCTGCCCGCCCTGTCCGCCCGAACCACCTGGATGTGCCATGTCCGACCCAACCACGGGCGCCCCCGTGCCCGAGCCGATCCGCATCCCCGACGAGGACCTCGACGACCTGGCCAGCACCCTCGCGCGCACTGTCGCCGAGGTCCGCCAGCACGGCGTCCTCCTCAACCGCCTCGGCGCCGACCCCGATGCCCCCACCGAGTCCGGTACCGAGGAGCCGGGCGCGGAATCCACCGAGGCCGAACCCGATGCTCCGACCTCAGTGTTCATCGTCGCCATGGGCGGCGCGGAGTACGCCGCCGAGGTGGCCGCCCTCGGCAACTGGGTCACCCACGTGCTCCTGCCCATTTACGGCCGTGAGATCAGCTCCACCCGCCCCTGGTGCTCGCGCTGGTACGAGCACCAGGAGGCCGTCGCCCGCCTGCACGCGCTGTGGCTCGCCTGGCAGCAGCTGACCGACGCCGAGGCCGGCATCAGCGGACCCGCCACGTGGCACCGCGACCACCTCGACCATGCGCTCCTCCAACTCCGTG
The DNA here is from genome assembly GCF_042266225.1 of Kitasatospora sp. NPDC056181. Taxonomy (NCBI): domain Bacteria; kingdom Bacillati; phylum Actinomycetota; class Actinomycetes; order Kitasatosporales; family Streptomycetaceae; genus Kitasatospora; species Kitasatospora sp. NPDC056181. The sequence continues at coordinate 2,736 of NZ_JBHJUK010000173.1, read as the reverse complement.
CCCCGGACGGACCGTTCGCCGCGTGCACCACCAGCGCGGCCCGGCCCAACCACCGCGTCCTGACCAGCCCCGACCAGCTGGGACTCGCAGCATGAACCCCAAGCTCGACCTCCGGCTCGACGGCCTGGCCCCCGCCGACCAACACACCGAGCGCCTGGGCAGCAACACATGGCTGGACGACTACGAGCCCCTGGTCCAGCACGATGTCGGCGAGCGCAGCTTCGTCCTCGCCCTCGACACCACGGCGACCTGTGGCTACACGCAGGGCGAGCCGAACATCACCGCCTTCGACGTCGTCCGCCACCCCGAGCAGGGCACCTTCAGCCTGCGGGCCAGCGCACACGCCAACACCGTGTTCGCGCAGAAGTGGCTGACCGACCGCGGCTGCCCGCCCGAGTCGCTCAAATTGTCCGCGTTCCGGCCCGCCAACGAACTCACCACCCGTGTGGAGGACCGGATCCTGCGCTCCGGCGACCGCTACAAGGTCTTCGAGCGCATGGCCATGGACGCGGGCGAGAGCGAGGCATGGAGCCTGGCCATCGACAGCGAGGTAACCAGCCTGCCGGTCTGCCTCTTCCTCGAGGAGATCCAGCCCGACCACGACACCTACACCGTGCGCGAGGGTGCCTTCCCCAGCTACGACGTCGCCGAGGACTGGCTGGCGGACCGCCCCGGCCCGTTGCCGCTCGCACCCGTAGACCTCGACCCGGAGACCAAGCGCACCCGCGCCGCCCTGGCGCGATCCAGCACCGCATCGCCGTCGGCCCCGGCCGCCGTCCCGGCTCCCCCCACCTCGGCGCCCGCCGCCCAGCAGGCACCCCGGAGGCCGATGTGACCCGTGCCCGCTTCGCGTTCGCCGCCCACCCCGACGCCATCGCCGACCTGCGCCAACTCCCCGACGCCATCCGCGACCAGGCCCTGCTGCACCTACAGGATCTCGTCCACGGAGAGCGCGTCGCCACCCGTCTCGAAGGCCGCCTGGAGGACTGCCACAAGATCTACCTCGGCGTCGGCGACCAGTGGGCCAGCCACCGCCTGGTGGTGCAGTTCCGCGACGCCCCGCCCACCTCCACGCACTCCCGCGAGGTCTACCTCGTCGCCGCCGGCCCCCGGCTCGACTACGCGGTCTACCGCTCGGCCCAGAACCGCCTGGGTCGCACCGGGCTCAATCTGCCCGCCGGCCTGGCCCCGGCCGAAGCGGCCCGCGTCCACGCAGCCCGCGCCCGATCCGTACACCCCGGGCAAAGCAACGGCCCCGCTCCCGCCGCGTACACCACAGCCTCGCCCAGCTTCGCCCCCGCCCCTCCCCGAAAGGCCCGTTGATGACCACCACCATCCGCACGCCCACCCGCCGCGACCTCGCAGGATGGCTCGCCGAGGCCGCCCAAGCCGTCGCCGGAATCCTGACCGCCGAATACTCCACCCCGGCAACCCGCCCCTACCTCCGCCCGGTCCTCGGCACCCTCGCCGCCGGACCCCGCGTGGTCAGCGAGCTGAACTTCCGCCTGGCGGACCTGCTGGACGAACCACAGCCGGCCACGCCCGTCGGCCTGTTGCCCTCGCCTCCTACGCCTCCGCCCTGGGCTGGCTGACCGAGTACCTCGCGAGCTCACCGCGGCGGTGGACGCGATCTGCACCCGCGCAGGCATCCCCGCTCTGAAGCCCGGGATCGAGGTCGTGTTGCCCGGGACGGCGACGCCGAGGGCTTCGACTACTCATTCAGCGCCCCGAAGCTGGCCGCCATCCGCACCGCCGCCGACGGGACCGGGACGACGGCCGGTGGCGACGACCCGGCGGACGGCCGCGAGGGCTTGGCGGAGGATGTCCGTGCCCAGACCGCGTCCGGCACCGGTGACGAAGATGCCCTTGCTCATAAGGGTTTCCTTCCATACGCCGTAAATTGCGCCCGCTTTGGTGTGGTGATGAGGCGGCATCGCAAGGAGGTCGCTGAACTACACGGATGCGGTCAGGCCTGGTCGGTCGGCATGATCCACAGCTCGCCGATGGAGGTATGACGGGGGCGGGTGACCATGAAGGCGACGCCGTCGGCGATGTCCTCGGGGGCGAGGACCTTGGTCTGCTCGTAGAAGCTGTCGATCACTTCGCGGAACTCGCGCTTGTCGTTGTGCAAGCCCAGTTCGGTCGCCACGCCGCCCTGCTCCAGGACCCCGACGCGCACGTGGCGCTGGGTGACTTCCTGGCGCAGGGACTCGGTGATTCCGTTCACGCCGAACTTGGTGAGGTTGTAGACGCTGTAGCCGTTCCACGCGACGCGGCCAGCAATCGAGCTGATGTCGGCGACCCGGCGCGGCCCCTCCTCGGCCGCCTGCAGAAGGTGCGGCAGGGCGGCACGGGTGATGTAGAGCAGGCCTTGGACATTGACGGCAATCATGCGGTCCCACTCTGAGGCGTCCGCGCCAGCGACGGGGCCAGCAGCATCAGGCCGGCGTTGTTGACCAGGATGTCCAGCCGCCCGGACAGCTCGACGGTTTGCCGCACGGCTGCCTCGGCCTGATGGCGGTCGGTGATGTCCGCTTTCACCACCAGCGTGGTGCCGGCCGGGAACCGGAGGGTGTCCCGCCCGCCGCGCACTCCTGGCCAGCGTGGTCCCGCAGGCGCCTGTGGCCGGGCGCAGCTGTGCGGTCCGGCCCGACCGGCGCGGGGCCCCCAAGACCGGGAGCGGGGCCGGGGGGGGGGGGGCGATAGGAACCCCGGAGAAACCAAGTGGGGGGGGGC
>NZ_JBHJUK010000172.1:0-16152 GCF_042266225.1 Kitasatospora sp. NPDC056181 | reverse complement strand
TCGGTGATGAGGACGGAGCCGGTGGGGTGGATGCGGTGGGCGGTGTCGGCGGTGTGGAGGTGTCCGCCGCGGATGAGGGTGGCGGGTGGGCGGGTGGGGAGGTTTTCGTCGCCGGGGTGCGGGGGGCGGGTCATGCGGGTTCCTGGCCGGGGGCGGGGGTGAGGGTGTCGAGGTGGCGTTGCCAGGCGGCGAGGGTGGGGTCGGCGGCGAGGGTGCGGAAGGAGACGGGGCGGCCGTCGCGGCGCCAGCGGGTGGCCAGGCGCATCATTTCGAGGGAGCCGAGTCCGAGGTGGACGAGGTTGTCGTCGGGGGCGATGGTGGTGGGTTCGGTGCCGATCGCGGCGGCGACGGTGGTGCGCAGTTCGGTGGACACCCCGGTGGGTGCGGGCCCGGTGGCGGGGGCCGGGGCGGGGGTCGGGGTGTCGGTCACGGGGTGTCCTTCGGGCTCGGTGCGGGGTCGGCGGCGGTGCGGGCGGCGGCGTCGGCGGTCAGGGCCTTCTTGTCGACCTTGCCGAGGCCGGTGAGGGGCAGTTCGGTGACGATGGCGAGCCAGTCGGGGTGTTTGAAGTCGGCGAGGCCGTCGGTGTGGAGGGCTTGTTTGAGGTCGCGCAGGGCGGGTGGCGTTCCGGTGGGGACGATGTAGGCGCCGACGCGTTCGCCGAGGTAGGGGTCGGGGACGGGGACGACGGCGGCGGCGGCGACGGCGGGGTGGGTGAGCAGGTGGGCCTCGACCTCGCCGGCGGAGACCTTGTCGCCGCCGCGGATGATGACGTCCTTGATGCGGCCTTCGATGACGAGGGCGCCGTCGGGGGTGAGGCGGGCGAGGTCGCCGGTGCGGTAGAAGCCGTCGGGGGTGAAGGCGCGGGCGTTGTGTTCGGGGGCGCGGTAGTAGCCCTGGAGGGTGTAGGGGCCGCGGGTGAGGAGTTCGCCGGTGGCGCCGGGGGGCAGGTCGTGGCCGTCGGGGCCGGTGATGCGGATTTCGTCGTCGGGTGACAGGGGGCGGCCCTGGGTGGTGAGGACGGTGTGTTCGGGGTCGGTGTCGCGGGTGAGGGTGAGCAGTCCTTCGGCCATGCCGAAGACCTGTTGGAGGCGGCAGCCGAGGACGGGGGTGATGCGTTCGGCGATGTGGGTGTGCAGGCGGGCGCCGCCGATCTGGAGGAGGCCGAGGCTGGACAGGTCGGCGGTGTTCCATTCGGCGGCTTCGAGCCAGAGCTGGGCGAGGGTGGGGACGAGGGAGGTGAAGGTGACGCGTTCGCGTTCGATGGTCTCGAAGCACTCGTCGGCCAGGGGGGTGTCGGCGAGGACGACGGTGCCGCCGCTGCGCAGGGTGCCGACCACGCCGGGGCAGCCCCAGGTGAAGTTGAACTCGGCGGGCAGGACGGCGAGGTAGACGTCGTGGGGGCCGAGGTGGAGGAGGTCGGCGGTGGCCCTGGTCTGGTAGGCGTAGTCGTCGTGGGTGCGGGGGATCAGTTTGGGCAGTGCGGTGGTGCCGCCGGAGAGCAGGTAGAACGCGGTGTCCGAGGGGTCGGGTGCGGGGAGCGGGTGCGGCTGGGCGTCGACGTCGTCGAGGGCGACGAGCAGGCCGGCGGCGGCGGCGTCGGCGGCGTCGGGGTGGTCGGGCGGGTCGAGGACGAAGACCTTGCGCAGGCAGGGGTGGTGGGCGGCGAGGTCCAGGGCGAGGCGGGTGTGGTCGAAGCCCTGGTGGGTGCCGGGGATGACGTAGGCCGCGGCCCGGGAGATCTCGCACAGGTGGCGGATCTCGGTGGCGCGGTGGGAGACGAGGGAGAACACGGGCCGGGCGCCGATGCGGAACAGGGCGAAGCAGACGATGACGAACTCGGGCACGTTGGGCAGTTGGACGATGACGCGGTCGCCGGCGGTGACGCCCTGGTCGAGGAAGCCGGCGGCGGTGCGGGCCACGCGTCGTTGGAGTGCGGTGTAGGTGAGGCGGCGTTTGCCGTGGACGAGTGCGGTGCGGGGGCCGTGGGCGGCGGCGGCGGTGCGCAGGACGTCGGCGAGGTTCTCGCCCTGCCAGTGGCCTTGGGCGCGGTAGTGCCGGGCGCGGTCCTGGGGCCAGGGGGTGTGTCCGTCAGGCACGGGCGTCCTCCTCGTGGGCGGGTCGGGGTGCGGTGATCTCGACGACGGCGCAGCCGGCTTCCATGCCGGGTGAGGCGCCGATGACCATGACGTGGTCGCCGGGGCGGGTCTGGCCGCTGGTCCACAGGTGTTCGAGGCCGGCGACGGGGTCGGCGGCGCCGAGGTGGCCGGTGGTGCGGGTGAACTCCCAGATGCCGCGTGCGGCGTCGATGTCCAGGGGGTCGAGGAAGGAGGCCTGGAGGGGGAGTTCGGAGAAGCCGATGTGGCAGACGCGGGTGATGTCGGCCATGGTGAGGCCGGCTTCGTCCAGGGTCCGGTGGGCGGCGGCGGCGACGGTGTCGGCGAAGTTGCCCATGGGCGGGGGTACTCCCCTGGCCCATTCGCGGCGCCAGTACTCCCGGCGTTCTTCGAGGTTGAGGGTGCGTCCGAGGGTGGGGCCGGGCGGGAAGAGGGGTTCGCCGCCGCGGTGGAGTTCTTCCATGGAGGGGGTGGAGACGGAGCCGACGGCGAGGAGGCGGGCGAAGCCGGGGCGGCGGGAGACGACGGCGGCGGCGCCGGCGTCGCCGAGGAGGAAGAGTTTGGAGGCGCGCCAGCGGTCGGCGAGGGGGGTGTTGAAGTTGTCGCCGGCGGTGAGCAGGACGGCGGGGGGGCCGTCGGGGTCGGCGGTGAGGCGGCAGGCGGCCATTTCGAGGGCGGAGAGCATGCCCAGGCAGCCCTGGCGGACCTCGACGGCGGTGACGGGGCGGTCGAGGGTGTGGCGCAGGACGTAGTGCTGGGCGGACCAGCCGTCGGGGCCCTGGAAGTGGACGCTGCTGTGCAGGAGGGCGGCGAAGTCGCGGCTGTGGTGGCCGGAGCGGGCCAGGGCGGTGCGGGCGGCGCGCACGGCGAGGTCGGGGCCGGTGGTGTCGCCGGCGTCGGGGACGGACTCGATGCCGGAGTCCTGGCGGTCCTGCTCGTCGTAGCGGCCTTCGGCGACGGCGCGGCGGGTGGGGTGGAGGGGGGGCAGGTGGGTGGCGACGGCGGCGAGGTGGATGCCTTCGGTCTTCACGGGCGGGCTCCTGCCGTCACCGCGCCGGCACCCGCGGCCGCGGCCGGGTCCGCGGACGCGGGTGCGGCCGGGTCGGGGTCGGGGTGCGGGTCGGGGTGCGGGTGCGTTTCCGGGGCGGGGGCGGGGACCAGGTAGCGTCCGACGCTGCCGAGTTTCTCGCAGGTCTCCTCCAGTTCCCGTTCGGGGCGGGAGTGGCCCACGATGCCGGCGCCGGCGCGCAGCCAGGTGCGGCCGTGCTGGCGGTAGACGCTGCGCAGGACCAGGGCGGCGTCCATGGCGCCGTCGTGGTCGACCGTCAGGACGGCGCCGCTGTAGAGGCCGCGGGTCTCGGACTCGTTGCTGCGGATGCTGTCGTAGGCGGCGTCCTTGGGCACGCCGGAGGCGGTGACGGCGGGGAACACGGCCTGGAAGGCGTCCCAGGCGCGCAGGCCGGGGGCGAGGTGTCCGCCGACGCGGGAGGCGAGGTGCTGGACGGTGCCGCGTTCCTTGACGGCCATGAACTCCTCGACGTCGACGGTGCCGGGGCGGCAGACGCCGTGCAGTTCGTCGCAGGCGATCTTGACGGAGATCGCGTGTTCGTAGATCTCCTTGGGGTCGGCGAGCAGTTCGGTGCGCAGCCGCTGGTCCTCGGTGTGGTCGCCGGTCAGGGCGCGGGTGCCGGCCAGGGGCTGGCTGACGACCCTGCCGTCGGGGGCGACCTGGACGACGATCTCGGGGCTGAAGCCGGTGGCCTCGATGCCGCCGAGGTTGAGCAGGAAGGAGCGGGCGGGGTTGTTGCCGCGCCGGCCGGCGAGGTAGGTGCCGACGAAGTCGACGTCGGTCTCGACGGGGACGACCCGGGAGAAGATCACCTTCTGCAGGCGGGTGTCGTTGATGGCGTCGACCGCGGCGCCGACGGCGCGGCGGTAGGCGTCGGCGCCGGCGCGGCGCACGTCCACCGCCTCGGGGACGGGGCGGGGCTCGGTGTGCCGGGCGGTGAGGACGGCGAGGGCGGCGGTGAGGCCGGCCTGGTCGGCGCAGCGCAGGTGGGCCTGGCCGGCGTCGATCCTGATCTCGGTGTGCGGGACGACGAGGTGGAGCAGGCGCTGGTCGCCGATGTGGGCGGTGTCGCCGTCCTTGGCGTAGGAGAGTTCGAACGCGGCCCAGCCGTAGGCGCGCCAGTGGGCGGTGTCGACGGTGTCGAGGAGGGTCTGCACCTGTTGCAGGGGGTGGCCGTCCCAGGGCAGGTGGACCTCTTCCCCGCGGGGGCGGTGCAGGCGGGCGCCGGTGCGGTCGAGGGTGATCTCGGCGAGGGCGCCGCCGGCGTAGGACCAGGTGCCGCCGTTCTCGTAGACGACGTAGTCGGCGTGGAGGCGGCTGGAGGCCAGGCGGGCGGCGGTGGTCATGGGGTCGCAGGCCAGTGCCAGCCTGGTCTCGAAGTAGTGCCTGGTGGACTGGTGCATCGCGGGCGTCCTCTTCTCGGCGGCCGAAAGGGGGGCAGGGCGGGGCGGGGTCGGGGCCGCGGGCCGGCCCGTGGCCCTGCGGGCGGGCGCGCGGTGGCGGACCCGTGGGCAGGCGCGCGGTGGCGGCCCGTGGGCGGGCGCGGGGCACCGTGGGTGTGGCGGGCACGGGCCTCCATCTTGCAAAGGGTTGCTATATCGGGGCGTGAGGGAGCCATACGGGGGCTATATCCGCAGGCCGGCGGGGGTTTCCGGGGCCCGGCCGGCACGGGGTGCGGGGGCAAGGCGGGACTGGGGGGCGGGGCCTTGGCCGGGCGGGGGCCGGCGCGGGGTACGGGCGTGGGGCGGGGCGGGGCGGGGTACGGCCGGGCGTGGGGCGGGGCAGGGTGTTGGGCGGGGGGTGCCGGGCGGGGATTCCGTGCGGGGGTGCCGGGCGGGGATGCCGGGCGGGAAGGCCGGGGTGCGGGCCGGTCAGGGCAGGGTGACGACCTGGGCGGCGTGGGCCAGGCCCGCGCCGAAGCCGGCCAGCAGGGCCACGCCGCCGCTGGAGACCCTTCCCTGGGACAGGAGCTGGTCCATGGCCAGCGGGATCGAGGCGGCGGAGGTGTTGCCGGCGGTGACGACGTCGCGGGCGACGGCGGTGTGCGGGGCCAGGCCCAGGGAGGCGGCGGCGGCGTCCACGATGCGGGCGTTGGCCTGGTGCGGGATGAACGCGTCGAGGTCGGCGACGTCCAGGCCCGCCCGGTCCAGGGCCTGGCGGGAGATCTGCGGCACGATGCCGGTCGCCCAGCGGAACACCTGCGGGCCGGTCATCCGCAGGGCCGGCCACGGGGCGTGCGCGTCACGGGTGTCCAGCCAGGTGCGGTCGTGGGCGATCATGTGGTGGCCCGCGCCGTCGGAGCCCCACACCACCGGGCCGATGCCGGGGGTGTCGGAGGGCCCGACCACCACCGCGCCCGCGCCGTCGCCGAACAGGAACGCGGCGCCGCGGTCGGCGGGGTCGACGATGTCGCTCATCCGTTCCGAGCCGGCCACCACGACGGCGCGCGCCTCGCCGGAGCGCACCAGCGCGTCGGCCAGGCCCAGGGCGTAGCAGAAGCCCGCGCAGGCGGCGCCGACGTCCAGGGCGCCGGCGTGGCGGGCGCCCAGCTGGTGGGCGACGCGGGGGGCGGCGGCCGGTGCCTGTTCCAGGAAGGACATGGTGGCCAGCAGCACCATGCCGACGTCGTCCGGGTGGGTGCCGGACTGGGCCATCGCCTTGCGGGCCGCCTCGGCCGCCATGGTGATGACGGTTTCGCCGGGCCCGGCGAAGCGCCGGGTGGCGATGCCGCTGCGGCGGCGGATCCACGCGTCGCTGGAGTCGATGCGGGTGCAGATCTCGTCGTTGTCCACCACCCGGGTCGGCCGGTACACGCCGACGCCCAGGATGCGGGCCCCGGGCCGGTGTCCGCAGGTGCGCAGGCGGCCCATCACTCCTGCCTTGCGGCCGGGGCGGGGGCGGGCACGGCCGGGGCGGGGGCGGGCACGGCAGGGGCGGGCACGGCAGGGGCGGGTGCGGCCGGGGCGGCGGGGGTGGTGGCGGGTGCGGCCAGGGCGGCCAGGGTGCCGTCCTGGTAGCCGCGCTTGCAGGCCCGGCGCTGGACCTTGCCGCTGGAGGTCTTGGGCAGTGCCCCGCGGCGCACGACGAGGACATCGTCGGGGGTGATCCGGTGCCCGTCGCGCACGGCCTCGTGCACGCGCTCGCGCACGGTGGCGGCGCCCAGGGAGTTGAGGAGCCGTCCGTCGGCCTCGACGACGACCACGAGCCGCTCGCGGGTGCCGTCCTCGGTGGAGAACGCGGCCGCGCAGTTCGGGTGCAGGCCCGTGACGGAGCGTTCGGCGGACAGCTCGATGTCCTGCGGGTAGTGGTTGCGGCCCTTGCGGATGATGACGTCCTTGAGGCGCCCGGTGACGTACAGCTCGCCGTCGTGCAGGAAGCCGAGGTCGCCGGTGCGCAGGTGCTCCGCGCCGCCGTCCGCGCCGGTGACGGTGACGGCGTCGGTGACGGTGTTGCTGGCGGTGTCGGTGCCGGCGAGGCGGGCGTGGAAGGTCTCCTCGGTCTGCTCGGGGCGGCCCAGGTAGCCGCCCGCCACGCAGGGGCCGCTGATCCAGATCTCGCCGACCCGGCCGTCGGGCAGCGCCCGGCGGGTGGCGGGGTCCACGATCCTCACCCGGGTGCGGCCGGTGGTGGCGCCGCTGCTGACCAGTGGCACGGCCGGGCCGTCGTGTTCGCCGGCGGGCCGGGCGGTGCCCTCGCGCAGGGCGTCGGCGGACAGCCACAGGACGGCGGGCTCGCGGTCCTGGCGGGTGCCGGTGGCCTTGAGGGTGTTCTCCGCCAGGCCGTAGCCGGGGCACATCGCGCGCGGGTCGAAGCCGTGGGGTGCGAAGGCCTCGGTGAACGCGCGGATCGCCGACCAGCGCACGGGTTCGGCGCCGTTGGCGGCCACCCGCCAGCGCGACAGGTCGCCCACCGCGCCGGTCCTGCCCTCCTCGGCGGCCCGCGTGCACAGCTCGTAGGCGAAGCTGGGGGCGGCGCCGTGGGTGCCGCCGAAGCGGGCGAGGGCCTCCAGCCAGCGGGCCGGGCGGCGGATGAACGCCTCCGGGGGCATCAGGTAGGAGGGGATGCCCGCCCACAGGGGCAGGACGACCCCGAACAGCATGCCCATGTCGTGGAAGAGCGGCAGCCAGTTCACCATGGTGCCGTCCGGCTCGCACGGCCACAGCTCGTCGGTCTCGACCACGTTGGCCAGGAAGTTGGCGTGGCTGACCACCACGCCCTTGGGGTCGCCGGTGGAGCCGGAGGTGTACTGCAGCAGCGCGGTGTCCTGCGGGCCCGGGGGCTGCGGCACGGCGTCCCCGGCGTCCCCGGTGTCCGCGGTGTCCGCGGTGTCCGCGGCGGCGGGCAGGGCGTCGGTGGCCAGCCAGGTGAGCCCCTCCAGGGCGGGCATGCCGGCGAAGCGCTCGCGGACCTCGCGCGCGACCTCGGCGGTGGTCAGCACGGTCGTGGTGCCGGCGTCGTCGGCGATCCGGCGCAGCCGCAGGACCTCCTCGCGGCGCCGGGGCACCTGGACCGGGGCGGCGGCCACGCGGGCGTACATGCACCCCAGCAGGGTCCGGACGAACTCCAGGCCCGAGGGGTAGAGCAGGACGGCGGCGGTGCCGGGCAGGGCGGCGGCGGCGAACGCGGCGGCCCGCCGGCCGGCGGCGTCGTGGAGCTGGCGGTAGGTCAGGGTCTCGGAGGGGTCCTCGCCGTTGTGCAGGAAGACGTAGGCGGTCTCGTCGGGCTGCTTCTCGCTGCGCAGCCGCAGGGCGTCGGGGAGGGTGCGCACGTCCACGCTCGGCTGCGCTCCGGTGGTGCTCACGGTCAGATCTCCTTGTTGGCCGGTCGTCGTGCACACGGGCGGGTGGTTGGCGCCCCCGGGGGGCGGTGTGCTGCCCGTCCGGGGCCGGGCGGTGGGGCGTCCGTCCGGGGCCGGGCGGTGGGGCGTGGTCCTGGCCGCGGGCCGGCCGGGCGTCCGGGGCCCGGGGGCGGCGGCGGGCGGCGGGCGAAGGGCGCGCCGGGACGGCGCCGGGGCGGGCGGGCCGTGGGTGCGGGCAGGGCCCGGGGCGGGTGCGGCTACTCGTCGTCGCCGGGGGCGTTGATGCGCACGGCCATGTTCCCGGAGGGGTGGAGGTTGTCGTGCATCAGCTGGTGCAGCTTGCCGATGTCGGCGAAGTCGCCGGTGTGGCTGAGGCAGGGGTCGACGTCGCCGTTGGCGATGAGCCGGCTCAGTTCGTGGCACTGGCGCAGGTTGAAGCCGTGCGAGCCCTGCAGGCGCTTCTGGCGCATCCACAGGAAGCGCAGGTCGACGTCGCCGTGGTAGCCGGTGGTGCCGCCGCACAGGACGACCATGCCGGCGTTGTCGCACAGGTAGATGGAGGTGGGGATGGTGTCCTGGCCGACGTGTTCGAAGACGATCCTGGGGGCGCGGCGTTCGCCGAGGTGCTCCCAGAACGCGCTGCCGAAGCGGCGGACCTCCTGGAGCCAGCGCCCGGAGGCGTCGGCGTCCTCGATGTCGGGCAGCCGGCCCCAGTGGGTGTAGTCGTTGCGGTCGATGACGCCCTGGGCGCCCAGGCCCAGGCAGTACTCGGCGCGTTCCTTGCTGGAGGCGACGGCGATCGGGGTGCCGCCCAGGGCCCTGGTGATCTGGATGGCCATGGAGCCCAGCCCGCCGGAGCCGCCCCAGATGAGGACCGGGTCGCCGGGGCGCACGACGTTGGGGTGCCATCCGGTGAGCTGGCGGTAGGCGGTGGCGCCGGACAGGACGTAGGCGGCCGCCTGCGCCCAGGAGAGGCGTTCGGGCTTGGGCACGCACTGGTAGTCGTTGACGACGGTGAACTGGGCGAAGGAGCCGAAGTTGGTCTCGTAGCCCCAGGCCCGGTTGGAGGCCGAGGTCATGGGGTCGGCGCCGAGGCGGATGTCGGAGGCGCCCTCGTCCCAGACGCCGCCCGAGACGACGACGTGGTCGCCGACCGCGACGTTGTGGACGCCGTCGCCGACGGCCCACACGATGCCCGAGCACTCGGAGCCGCCGATGTGGAAGTCCTCGGCCTCGCCCTTGCGCCGGCGGGCGGCGATGACGTCGACCGGCTTGCCCAGCGCGGCCCACACGTTGTTGTAGTTGATGCCCGCGGCCATCACGTAGATGAGGGCCTGGCCGCGTCCGACGGCGGGGACGTCGACGACCTCGCCCTGGAAGGCCTGGACGGGGGCGCCGAACCTCTCGCGCCGGATGACCGAGGCGTGCATCTTGGCCGGGACCGCGCCGGTGGGGGGCAGTTCGCCGAGATCGTACAGTTCCTTCACGGTGGTGTTCCTCACTCGGGAGTGCGGACGGCGTTGTCCGCGCTGGTCGTTGTGCCGCGGCGGGGCCGGTGCGGGCGGGGCCGCCGCGGGGCGAGGGTGCGTTCCACGGCCGCCAGCACCTCGCGGGTGGCGGTGGCGGCGGCGGGGACGATGTCGGCCATCAGGAGGAAGCCGTGGACCAGGCCCGGCACGTCGAGGTGCTCGACCTCGACGCCGTCGGCGGCCATCCGGGCCGCGAGTTCGGCGCCCTCGTCGTGCAGCGGGTCGAACTCGGCGGTGACGACGACCGTCGGTGCCAGGCCGCGGTGGTCGGCGTTGAGCAGGTCCACCGCCGGGTCGCCGCCGTGTGAGGGGTCGGGCAGGTACTGCTCGTAGTACCAGCGCAGGTCGTCCAGGTCCGCCAGGTGGCCCGAGCCGTAGGCGTGCAGGGACGGCGACTTCATGGCGGGGTCGGCCGGCGGGTAGACCAGCAGCTGCGCGGCGAAGGCGGGGCCGCCGTGGTCGCGGTGGTGCATCGCGACGCCCAGGGCCAGGGCCGCGCCCGCGCTGTCGCCGGCGATCACGTGGGTGCGCCCGGGGAAGGCGCGCTGCGCCCACCGGGCGGCGGCGACGGCGTCCTGGAGCGGCCCGGGGTAGGGGTGTTCGGGGGCGCGGCGGTAGCCGGCGGAGACGACGACCGCGCCCAGGGCCACGGCGGTGCGCCGGCACACCTGGTCGTGGGTGTCGACGTCGCCGACCGTCCAGCCGCCGCCGTGCAGGTAGGTCACCAGGCGGCCCCGGTCGCCCGGCGGCAGGTAGGTGCGCACGCCGAACCCGCCGCCGGGGGCGTCGACGTGCAGGTCGGTGACCGCGGCGACCGGCTCGGGCGCGGCAGTGCCGCGGGAGCGGGCCGCGCTGTCGGCGTAGCGGCGGCGCAGCTCGGTGACGGTGAGTGTGCGGGCCGGCGGCGGCGGGTCGGCGGCCTGCCAGCGGATCAGGGCGCGGATGAAGCGGTCCATCGGCACGGTTGTCTCCTCGGGTCGCACCGGTGCGGGCTGCGGCGGCGGGTCGGGTGCGGCGGGTGCGGCGGGTGCGCCCGGGCGTGGCCGGCCCGGCCCCGGTGGCGGGGCCGGGGCCGCGCTTTCACCACTGGAGCAGCGTGAGACCGATCGAGACGCCGCCGCCCATGCCGACCAGGAGCACCTGGTCGCCGCGGTGCAGTGCGCCGGTGCGGGCGGCCTGGTCGAGGGTGACCGCGATCGACGCGGCGCCGGTGTTGCCGTACTGGCCGACGGTGCGGTGCAGCACGGCGTTGGGCAGGTCGAGTGCGGCGGCCAGTTCGTCGAGCATGATGCCGTTGGGCTGGTGCGGGACGACGTGGGCGATGTCGGCGGGCAGGACTTCGCTGTCGTGCAGGAACTGCTTGACCAGGCCGGGGACGGTGGCGCCGGCGAACTCCCGGGCGGTGCGCCCGTCCATGGTGAAGTAGTGCAGGCCGGCGTCGTGGGTGGCGGGGTCGTAGGGGCGGCGGCTGCCGCCGGCGGGGACCTCGATGAGGCCGGTCATGTCGCTGTAGAAGTGGAACATCGAGGTGCGGATGCCGTGGCCGTGGCGGGCCGGGCCGATGACGGCGGCGCCGGCGCCGTCGCCGAACAGGACGGCGGACCTGCAGTCGGCGGGGTTGAGGATCCGCGAGTAGACGTCGGCGCCGATGACGAGCCCGTACCCGCCGCAGCGGGCGACCATGGCGTGGACGACGTCGAGCGCGTACACGAAGCCGGCGCAGACCGCGTTGAGGTCGAAGACGGCGACGCCGGTGGTGGGGGCGCCGAGGTTGCGGTGGACGTAGGCGGCGGTCGCGGGCTGCTGCTGGTCGGGGGTGGAGGTGGCCACGACGATGACGGACAGCTGGCCGGGGGTGATGCCGGCGGCGTCGAGGGCCTGGCGGGCGGCTGCGGTGGCCAGGTCGGAGGTGGCCTGGCCCGGTTCGGCCCAGCGGCGTTCGCGGATGGCGGTCTTGCGGACGATCCACGCGTCGTCGACGCCGGCGGGTGCGGCGACCTCGGTGTTGGTGACCACCCGGTCGGGCAGGCACCGTCCGGTGCCCAGGATCGCGACGGGGCCCGGCGCGGGTGCCGTGGCGGGTGCCGTGGCGGGTGTCGTCATGGCGTGACGTCCGCGGGCAGGGCGAAGTCGGTGGTGGTGTCGGTCCATTCCGGCACGGACTCGATCTCGATCGCGGCGACGGTCAGGGAGTAGCCGCCGCCGGCGCTGACCAGGAGCACGTGGTCGCCCTGGTGCAGCTGCCGGGTCTCGGCCAGGCGGGCGGTGCCGGCAATCAGGTCGCCGGCACCCAGGTGGCCGGTGTGGCGGCCCCAGTCCATCAGCGAGCGTTCGGGCGTGATGCCGAGGGGCTGGAGGAACTGCACCTGCATCAGGCCGTGGCCCATGTTGGGCATCAGGATCCTGGCGAAGTCGTCGAGCTTGTGGCCGGTGGTGTCCAGGACGGAGCGCACGAGGGTCAGCAGCGCCTCCTCGCAGCGTTGCAGCACCGACTCCTTCCCGACCTCCTCCAGGTAGGACTTCTTGGGGGTGCGCAGGTCGTTGAGGGCCTCGCCGTAGGAGGTGGTGAACGGGTGGGCGCCGCGCCACAGCGGTTCCAGGGAGGCGTCGGTGAGCGACTGGACGGCGTGGATGCGGGCGAAGCCGCCGGTGGTGGACAGGACCATCGCGGTGGCGCCGTCGCCGCCGACGATGCCGTAGGCGCCGCGCCAGCGGTTGACGCCGGGTGCGCAGAACCGGTCCGCGGTGGTGATCAGGGCGGTGGTGGCGCGGCCGGCCTGGAGCTGGGCGGCGGCGAGGTCGATCGCGGCCATGCCGCCGTTGGAGAGGCCTTCCACGTTCACCGAGAACGCGCCGTGCAGGCCCAGTTCGCGCTGGATGTAGGGCGCGGAGGTCCAGCCCCAGTCGCGGCCCTGGTGGTAGAGCGAGGCGTGCACGAGCAGGTCGACGCGGTCGCCGGTGGTGGCGGCGGCGCGCTCCAGGGCGCGGCGGCCGGCGATCACCGCCATGTCGGGGACGGGGGTCTCACCGGTGGCGACCGGCAGGCACAGGATGTTGTTGACGGTGAAGTCCTCGGCGGTGTACCGGCCGTCGGCGACCGCTTCCTTCGCGGATTCCGCGGGCGGAATCCAGGCCGCGGCCGAGGTGATGTAGACAGGGGTGTTCAATTTCCACTTCCTCCGAGTTCTGTGCCCGTCGGGCCGGCGGTTTGTGCGGGCTCCGAATTGCCGGGCCTCTTCGCCGTCCGGCCTCGCGCCGAGGTGGCCCGGCCCTGGCCGCCCGGTGCCGGCGCGGCCGGTGTTTCGGCCCGTCAGGCGGTGGACGGGGTGCGCGGTGCCGTGAGGGGTGTGCCGGGTTGTGCGGTCACCGGCCTGCCCGTGGGAAAGCCCGCCCGGCGAGTCCGCCCGCCCATTCCATGGGCGTTTCATCGTCGCAGTAATTCCCACGCTACAGCGGCCGTCCCGGCAATTCGCATATGGATTCCTCATGACTTGCGGTTAATAGTGCACACGGCCGGGGAGGCGGGGCGCGGGCGGGGCCCGGGCGCAGGTGGCGGCGGGCAGGGCCCGGGCGCAGGTGATGGTGGGCGGGGCGCAGGTGATGGTGGGCGGGGCGCAGGTGGCGGCGGGCGGCGGCGGCACGCCAGGTGACGGTTCGTCAGGTCGGTTGCGTCGGGTGGTGGTTGCCTCCGCCGGTGGCGTGCCCGGTGGTGGCGCTGCGCCGGTTGCGTCGGGTGGTGGTGCCTGCGGTGGCGGCGTGGGTCAGGTGGCGGCTCGTCAGGTGGTGTGTGTGGTCGGCGTGTTGCTGCGGGGCGGGGTGCTGCTTCGGTGCCGGGTGCCGGGGTGGGTGCCGGGTGGGGTGGGTGCGGGGCGGCCCCTCGCGCGCCGGCTGCGGCATCAACTACGTTCGCCAGATGGATTCCGGCCCCCTGGACGATCTGGACCGCCGTCTCGTGCACGCCCTGCAGCTCGACGGGCGGGCACCGTTGAAGTACATCGCCGAGGTCCTCGGCGTGTCCGACCAGACCGTGGCCCGGCGTTACCGCCGGCTGCGCGGGTCGGGGGCGATGCGCGTGCTGGGGCTGCCCCACGCCGGGCGCTTCGGCCACATCGAGTGGCTGGTGCGGGTGCGGTGCACGCCGGACACCGCGGGAGGTGTCGCCGCGGCGCTGGCCCGGCGCGACGACACCTCCTGGGTGAGCCTGACCGCCGGCGGCACCGAGATCGTCTGCCTCACCCGGGCCCCGCACCGCAGTGACGGTGCCGCGCTGCTGCTGCAGAAGCTCCCCCGCACCCCGCGGGTCGTCGACATCTCCGCGCACTACATCCTGCACACCTTCTTCGGCGGTCCCACCGGCTGGCACGGGCGCACCCGGGCCCTGAGCGAGGAGCAGGTGCGGCTGTTGCAGCCGCGGCTGGCCGAGCCGCCGCCGCGGGGCCTGCGCGTGCCGATGCGCGAGGGCGACGGCGCCCTGCTGGCCGCGCTCGCCTGCGACGGGCGGGCCGGCTATGCGGAACTCGCCGCCGCGACGGGCTGGTCGGAGTCGACGGTGCGGCGCCGGCTGGAGTACCTGCGGGACGTGCGGGCGCTGTTCTTCGACGTCGAGATCGACGCGGCGCTGCTCGGCTACGAGACCGAGATCATGCTGTGGCTGACGGTGCCGCCGGCGGAGCTGGTGGGTGTCGCCGAGCAGTTGTCCCAGCAGCCGGAGGCGGTGTTCACCGCGGCGGTGTCCGGGCAGGCGAACCTGGTGGCGATCGTGGTGTGCCGGGACATCGACGCGTTCTACGACTTCATGACCACGCGGATCGGGGCGCTGCGGGCGGTGAGCCACGTGGAGAGCGCGCCGGTGCTGCAGTCGGTCAAGCGGGCGGGCCGTCTCCTGCCCGCGGGCAGGCCCCTGTTTCCGTCACGGTAGGCGCCGGCGTGTCGGATTGCGTCACTTCGCGGCCCGTGGGTGGGCGCCGGCGCGGCGGGCCCCGATGGTGGCCGGGTCAAGGGGCCCGGCGGGCCCCGGAGCATCCGGGAAGGGGGCTCTTATGCGTAAGTGGTGGCCTTTGGCAGCGATCTGCCTGGGTACCTTCATGCTGCTGGTGGACGTCACGATCGTGACCGTGGCGCTGCCCGACATGGCGTCGGACCTGGGCACCACGCTCCCCGACCTGGAGTGGGTGGTCAACATCTACGCCCTGGCGCTGGCGTCGCTGCTGCTGGGCGTGGGGTCCTCCGCCGACCGGATCGGCCGCAAGAAGGTGTACCTGTTCGGGCTGGGTGTCTTCACCGCGGCGTCGCTGGTGTGCGGCGTGGCCCCGGGTGCGGGTGTGCTGATCGGGGCCCGGGCCGTCCAGGGGTTCGGCGCGGCGGCGATGTTCGGCACGACGATCGCCCTGCTGGGCATGCACTACAGCGGCCGTGAGCGCGGTGTGGCGTTCGCGGTGTGGGGTTCCACCAACGCGATCGCGGCGGCGGCCGGCCCGGTGGTGGGCGGGCTGCTCACGCAGTACCTCGACTGGCGGTGGATCTTCTTCGTCAACCTGCCGGTCTGCCTGGGCGCGGTCGTGCTGACGGTGCGTTTCCTCAAGGAGGCCAGGACGCCGGGGCACCGGCGCGCCGATGTGGCCGGGATGGCGACCTTCACGGTGGCCAGCGGCGCCCTGACGTTCGCGCTGATCCGGGCGCACTCCGACGGGTGGGGTGCGACGCTGACGCTGGCCATGTTCGCCGTGGCCGCGGTGGCGCTGCTGCTGTTCCTGGTGGCGGAGTCCCGGGCCGAGCACCCCGTCCTGGACCTGTCGCTGTTCCGCCGGCCCTCGTTCACCGGCATCATGGTCAGCGGTCTGATCCTGCAGGGCGCGGCGTTCGCCTACCTGTTGTTCGAGTCGTTGTGGATGCAGTCGGTGCTGGGCTACGGGCCGGTCAAGGCGGGCCTGTACATCCTGCCGATGTGCGCGGCGGCGTTCGTCGTCTCGGCGCTGGCCAGCCGTTTCGGGCCCTGGCCGCCGCGGGCGTCGATGGGTGGGGGGCTGGCGCTGATCGCGCTGGGGTCGGCCCTGCAGGCCGTGCTCGGTGCGCAGTCCTCGGGCAACGCCATCGTGGCGGGGCTGGTGGTGTCCGGGCTGGGGGTGGGGCTGGTGACGCCGAGCCTGTCGGCGGCGGCGCTGGCCTCGGTGCCGCCGGAGCGTGCGGGCATGGCCGGGGGCGCGGTCAACACGTTCCGCCAGCTGGGTTTCGCGTTCGGCATCGCCGTGTTCGGCGTGATCTTCCAGTCGCGGATCGAGAGCGTGCTGCGCGACGGCGGGCAGGTCGGCGACCCGCACCGGGCGGCCGTCGCGCTCAGCGGCGGGCAGGCCCACTCGGTGGTCGCCGCGGCGCCGGCCGGGGCGCGGGCCGGGGTGGAGCACCTGGTGCGCGAGGCGTTCGCCTCCGGGCTGAACACCATGCTCTACGTGTCGGCCGCGCTCGCCGTCGTGGCCTCGGTCGTCGCCTTCACGATGGTGCGCCTGCCCGGTGCTGCCCCGGCCGGTGCGCCCGGCGGTGGCGGGGCGGGGCCGCAGGCCGGGGCGGGGGCGGGGCGCACGACCGCCGACGCCGCGCGGTAGCGGCCGCCCCTTCCAGGACCGCGGCCGGCGGCGGCGGGTTCA
>NZ_JBHJUK010000171.1:0-16770 GCF_042266225.1 Kitasatospora sp. NPDC056181 | reverse complement strand
GGCCCCCCGGCCGGACGGGGCCGCTCCGCGCCGGGGGGCCCCCCCCGGGAATCCGCCGTGGCGGCCCCGGGTACCGCGGGGGCCCCCATTCGCCGTCTGCCGACTAGCTGAACGAGTCGCCGCAGGCGCAGGAGCCGGTGGCGTTCGGGTTGTCGATCGTGAAGCCCTGCTTCTCGATGGTGTCCACGAAGTCGACGGTGGCGCCACCGAGGTACGGGGCGCTCATCCGGTCGGTGACGACCTTCACACCGTCGAAGTCCTTGATCACGTCGCCGTCGAGCGAACGCTCGTCGAAGAACAGCTGGTAACGCAGGCCCGAGCAGCCACCGGGCTGGACGGCGACGCGCAGAGCGAGGTCTTCGCGGCCCTCCTGCTCCAGCAGGCCCTTGACCTTGGCCGCGGCGGCATCGGTAAGGAGGATGCCACTCTCGACGGTGGTCTCGTCCTGGACGGTCATCTGCTTTCTCCCGGTCTTGACGACGGTCTGCCGCCAGTGCCAACCGACGGCCGTCCGGTTTCATTTCCGGACGGCGTTGTGTTTCGGCGGTCTTCTGCGGCGGAATTTCCGTGGGCCGGGTGTACCACCCGCTCCCCTACGCTCCCCATGCTCGCACAACCGGCGCGGGTCGGGCACCGCCGCGGCCCGCCGATCCGGACGAACCGGCCTCGCGCGGGCCCCTCGGCGGCCAGGATGGAGGGCATGATCCTGCGACAGGTCAGGGACTCCGCCGCCGACGCGGAGGCCGTCCAGCTCATCGCCCGCGACGCGTTCGCCTCGCTCCCCGACGCCCGGCCCCCCGCCGGTCCGCCCCGGCCGCCCGTCTACCAGCTGGCCCGCACGAGGCACCTGGCGCGCACCGACCCGCAGGGCTGCTGGCTGGCCGAGCTGGACGGCGAGCCGGTCGGCGCGGTGCTCTCGCTGCGCCGTGAGGGCACCTGGGTGCTGGCGCTGCTCGTGGTGCTGCCCCAGGTGCAGGGCAAGGGCGTCGGACGGCTGCTGCTGGAGCGGGCCACCGCGTACGGGCGGGGGTGCCTGCGCGGGATGCTCTGCGCCTCGCCGTCGCCCGCGGCCGTCCGCCGCTACCGGCTGGCCGGGTTCACCCTGTACCCGGCGATGCAGCTGACCGGGCAGGTGGTCCGGGCCGGGCTGGTCGATCCGGGGGACATCCCGGTCCACCCGGGCAACGCCACCCACCGGCACCTGCTGGACTCGGTGGACCGGCGGCTGCGCGGCGCCGCGCACGGGCCGGACCACGAGCTGATGCTCGCCCACTGCGAGGAGCTGCTGATCGCGGACGCGCTGGCCGGCAGCGGCTACTGCTACCGCGACGGCGGGGAGGTGAAGCTGCTGGCCGCCACCTCCAAGCGGATCGCCGCCCGGCTGCTGCGCGAGGCGCTGGCCCGGGTCCCGGAGGGCACGCAGGCACGGGTGGAGGCCCTGACCGCGGAGCAGGAGTGGGCGCTGGACGTCGGGCTGGAGGTCGGCCTGACCGTGGAGACCCGCGGCTACCTGGGACTGCGCGGGATGCGCCCGCCCACGCCGTACGTGCCGAACGGCGGGCTGCTGTAGGAACGGCGGAGGACCCCGCCGGGCGGTTCCGGCGGGGTCCTCGGCGTACCGGTCACACCATGGTGTCGAGGATCTCCCTGACCATCTCCATGGTGGTGCCCGGGTGCAGGAAGGCGAAGCGGGCGACCGTCTCGCCGTCCCAGCCGGTCGGGGTGACGAAGCCGATCTGGTCCGCGAGCAGCTGCTGCGACCAGCGGTAGTAGTCCTCGTTGGTCCAGCCGGTGCGCTTGAAGCAGACCGCGGAGAGCTGCGGGTCGAACAGCAGCTCCAGGTGCTCGGTGTCGCGGATCAGCTGCGCGGTGTCGCGGGCCAGCTGGAGGCCGGTCTCGATGGCGTCGGTGTACGCCTGGGTGCCGTGCACGGCCAGCGAGAACCAGAGCGGCAGGCCGCGGGCGCGCCGGGTCAGGTGGTAGGCGTAGTCGGTGGGGTTCCACTCGTCGCCCTCGGTGTGCAGCACGTCCAGGTAGGAGGCGTCCTGGGTGTGCACGGCGCGGGCCAGCTGGGGGTTGCGGTAGACCAGCGCGGCGCAGTCGAACGGGGCGAACAGCCACTTGTGCGGGTCCACCACGAACGAGTCGGCGTGCTCGATGCCGTTGTAGCGCTCGCGCACCGAGGGGGCGAAGAGGCCGGCGCCGCCGTAGGCGCCGTCCACGTGGAACCACAGGTCGCGCTCGCGGGCGACCTCGGAGAGGCCCTGGAGGTCGTCGACGATGCCCTCGTTGGTGGTGCCGGCGGTGCCGACGACGGCGATCACCGTCTCCGGGTGGGGATCGGCGGCCAGGGCGGCGCGCAGCGCCTCGCCGGTGAACCGGCGGTCGACGGTCGGGACCTTGAAGGCCTCGACGCCGATGATGTTGAAGGTGTTCTTGACCGAGGAGTGCACCTGGTCGGCGACGGCTATCCGCAGCCGGGCCTCCGGGCCGACGCCGAGCCTGCGGCGGGCGGTGTCGCGGGCGACGACGAGCGCGGAGAGGTTGCCGGCCGAGCCGCCGGAGACGAAGGTGCCGCCGGCCGAGGCGGGCAGGCCGGCGCGGTCCGCGATCAGGCGCAGCACCTGGTTCTCGGCGGCGATGGCGCCGGCCGCCTCCAGCCAGGAGATGCCCTGGAGCGAGGCGCAGGAGACGACCATGTCGAAGAGGAGCGCGGCCTTGGTGGGGGCGCACGGGATGAACGACAGGTAGCGCGGGCTGTCGGCGGAGATCACCGCGCGGGACAGCTCGTGGTCGTAGAGCTTCAGAACGTCGGCCGGGTTGTTGCCGTCCGGGTTGAGCAGGCCGGCCAGCTGGGCGCGCAGGTGCTCGCCGTCACCGGGGTGGTCGAGCGGGACGGGGTCGTACTGCAGCCGCTCCCGCATGTAGTCGAATACCAGGTCGACCAGCTCGTTGTCGGGCCGGTGCATGCGGTCGGGGGCTGCGGACACGGGGGTCCCTCTCGGCTGTGGGGTGTCGGGGGGAGGACCGGCGGCGCGGGGCGTCTCACCGCGTTGCCGGACCTCATCAGCCTAGGCAGCGGGGGGCCGGCGCCGCGCGTCGGAACGCGGCCGGCGAGGCAGGATTCGGGCGTCTTCGGCCCGGTCCGCGCAGGAATCCTGCGCCTGCCCCGGCCGGGCCCCGTGATCGGGCCCGGTGGAGCCCGTCGACCGGGTTGGGCCCTCCGGGCGATCAGCCGATGAGCTGGGAGAGGACGACGGACGAGCGGCTGCGCTGGACGCCGGGCTCCTTGCGGATCCGCTCGATCACCGCCTGGAGGTGGTGCATGTCGGTGGCGCGCAGGTGGACCAGGGCGTCCGGGTCCCCGGTGACCGTCCAGGCGGCCACCACCTCGGGGAACTGCCGCAGGCTGGCCAGGATCTCCTCGGGGGCGGTCCGCTCCCGGCAGTAGACCTCGACGAAGGCCTCGGTCTGCCAGCCGAGCACGGACGGGTCGAGGACGACGGTGAAGCCGCGGACCACCCCGCGCGCCCGCAGCCGGTCGATCCGGCGGCGGACGGCGGTGGCGGAGAGGTTCACCTGGAGGCCGATCTCGGCGTAGGAGGCGCGGCCGTCGCTGGCCAGCCGGGCGAGCAGCAGACGGTCGGTCTCGTCCAGGTCGGCCCCGACCGTCTCGTGCGCTCGGCTGGTGCTCATCGGTGCGGGGCTCCACGGGTCGTACGGGATCGGCGGGCGGGCAGCGGGGAGGCGGCGGCCGCCGAAACGGTTCGGCTCCATTCTGGCGGATGACAGGACCGAGTCCACCGCTGGCGGATGACGGCCCGGGGTACTGCGCGGGTCACCTGCCCGCCGGGCGCCGCGGCGTCACTCCACGAGCAGGACGATCTTGCCTCGGGTGCGGCCCTCGGCGCTCAGCTCCTGCGCGGACGCGGCCTGGGCGAGCGGGAAGGTGGAGGCGACGGTGACGGTGAGCCGGCCGGCGTCGGCCAGGGCGGCCAGCTCCGCCAGTCCGGCGGCGTCCGGACGGGCCCAGAGGTAGCGGCCGCCGAGCTCCTTCACCCGGTAGTCGGCGACCGAGACGATCCGGCCCGGGTCCGCGACCAGCGCGGCCGAGAGCTCGGCGGCGCCGCCGCCGACCAGGTCGAGGGCGGCGTCCACCCCGTCGGGGGCCAGCGCGCGGACCCGCTCGGCCAGGCCGTCGCCGTACCGCACCGGCTCGGCGCCCAGCCCCCGCAGGTAGTCGTGGTTGCGCTCCCCCGCGGTGCCGATCACCCGGGCCCCGAAGGCCCTGGCGAGCTGGACGGCCAGGTGGCCGACCCCGCCGGCCGCGGCGTGCACCAGCACCGTGTCGCCCGGGCGGATCCGCAGCGCCCTCAGGCCCTGGAGCGCCGTCAGCCCGGCCAGTGGCAGCCCGCCGCTCTGCGTCCAGTCCAGCGCGGCCGGCCTGCGGGCCAGTGTGCGCACGGGCGCGGCGACGAGTTCGGCGTAGGTGCCGTGCTCGGCCCAGTCCTTGCGGACGTAGCCGAAGACCTCGTCCCCGGGGGCGAACTCGGTGACGCCGCCGCCGACCGCCCGGACCACGCCGGCCACGTCCCAGCCCATCACCAGCGGGAAGCGGGCGTCCAGCAGCCCGTCCAGGTGCCCCTCCCGGAGGTGCCGGTCCACCGGATTCACCCCCGCCGCCCGGACCTGCACCAGTACGGAGTCCGGCCCGACCTTCGGGTCCGGCAGCTCGGTGTACTCGACCACCTCGGGGCCGCCGTAACGGCGGATCGCGATTGCCTTCATGTGCCCAGCCTCACCCGGAGGCCCCCGGATATCGATTCGGCCACGCAGGGAAGCGTCCGAACCGGCGAGCGGTTCTCGTCACATCGACAAGACGGCCATCGTCACTGTGACGCTAACCGGTTATCATAGATAGCGTCAGATAGACGAGAAGGCTGCACCGACTGATCGGCCGCACAGAAGGGCACCCGCCCGTGACCACCACCATCACCGAGACCTACGGCGTCGACCCCACCCCGACGCCGCTCGCTCTGCTGCTGCTCGGCCGTGAGGCCGACCCGAACAGCGAGCGTGGCGTCGAGTGCCCCGGCGACCTCCCGGCCGCCTCGGACCCGGACCTCGTCGAGCGCGCACGGGCGGCCAAGGCCGCACTCGGCGACCGCGTCTTCATCCTCGGCCACCACTACCAGCGCGACGAGGTGATCGAGTTCGCCGACGTCACCGGCGACTCCTTCAAGCTCGCCCGCGACGCGGCCGCCCGCCCGGAGGCCGAGTACATCGTCTTCTGCGGCGTGCACTTCATGGCCGAGTCCGCGGACATCCTCACCACCGACGCCCAGCAGGTCGTCCTCCCGGACCTCGCGGCCGGCTGTTCGATGGCCGACATGGCCACCGCCGAGCAGGTCGCCGAGTGCTGGGACGTGCTGACCGACGCCGGCATAGCCGACGTGACCGTCCCGGTCTCGTACATGAACTCCTCCGCCGACATCAAGGCCTTCACCGGCCGGCACGGCGGCACCATCTGCACCTCGTCCAACGCCAAGCGGGCGCTGGAGTGGGCCTTCGAGCAGGGCCAGAAGGTGCTTTTCCTGCCGGACCAGCACCTGGGCCGCAACACCGCGGTGCGCGAGATGGGCTTCTCGCTCGACGACTGCGTGCTCTACAACCCGCACAAGCCGAACGGCGGGCTGACCGCCGAGGAGCTGCGCAACGCCAAGATGATCCTCTGGCGCGGCCACTGCTCGGTGCACGGGCGGTTCTCGCTGGACTCGGTGAACGACGTCCGCGCGCGCATCCCCGGCGTCACCGTGCTGGTGCACCCCGAGTGCCGCCACGAGGTCGTCGCGGCCGCCGACATGGTGGGCTCGACCGAGTACATCATCAAGGCGCTGGACGCCGCCGAGCCCGGCTCCAAGTGGGCCATCGGCACCGAGCTGAACCTCGTCCGCCGGCTGGCCAAGGCGCACCCGGACAAGGAGATCGTCTTCCTGGACCGGGCGGTCTGCTTCTGCTCCACCATGAACCGGATCGACCTGCCGCACCTGGTCTGGGCGCTGGAGTCGCTGGTCGAGGGCCGGGTGCCGAACGTGATCAGCGTCGACCCGGAGACCGAGAAGTACGCCAAGGCGGCGCTGGACCGGATGCTCGCCCTGCCGTAGCCGGCACAGCACGGACGCGAAAGGGCGGGCCCCCTCCGCAGTGGAGGGGGCCCGCCCTTGTCGCGTCTGGCGTCCGGCGCGAGACGGTGGCTACTCCGGGATGCCGGGGATCAGGCCGTCACCCTCGGCCCGCAGCAGCTGCCGGACCTCGTCGATCGTCGCGTCGGCATCCGGGAGGATCAGGTCGGACGGCTCCAGCGAGTCGTCCGCCAGCGGGGTCCCGAACTTCTTGACGGCGCCCAGCAGCTCACCGAGCGCCCGCCTGAAGTGTTCGTCGTCCCCCGACTCCAGTGCGGCGAGGAGCTCCTCGTCCAGCTCGTTGAGCCGGTTCAGATGGGCTTCGCCCACCTCGAACTGGCCCTCCCCCATGACCCTCATGATCATGCCGTGCGTCTCCCTGGTTGGTGGGGTGAAGCTCAGATCACTTGTTGTAGTTGATGCGCGGGGTGTCCTGCTGCGAGGCGTCGTGCGGCTGCGCACCGCCCTGCTCGATCGCCTGCGGGCCGGAGGACGGCGAACCGCCCGTCAGCTCGGCCTTCATCCGGGCCAGCTCCAGCTCGACGTCCGAGCCGCCCGCCACGCGCTCCAGCTCGGCCTCGATGTCGTCCTTGCGGCCGAGCCCGCTGGCGTCGTCGAGCGCGCCGGAGGCCAGCAGCTCGTCGATCGCACCGGCCCGGGCCTGCATCTGCGCGGTCTTGTCCTCGGCCCGCTGGATCGCCAGACCGACGTCGCCCATCTCCTCCGAGATGCCGGAGAACGACTCGGCGATCCGGGTCTGCGCCTGGGCCGCGGTGTAGGTGGCCTTGATGGTCTCCTTCTTGGTGCGGAAGGCGTCCACCTTGGCCTGCAGCCGCTGGGAGGCGAGCGTGAGCTTCTCCTCCTCGGCCTGGAGCTGCTGGTACTGCGTCTCCAGGTCGGTGATCTGGGACTGCATGTTCGCCTTGCGGGTCAGCGCCTCGCGCGCGAGGTCCTCCCGGCCGAGCGAGAGCGCCTTGCGGCCCTGGTCCTCGTACTTCGCGGACTGCTGCTGGAGCTGGGTCAGCTGGAGTTCCAGCCGCTTGCGCGAGGTGGCCACGTCCGCGACACCGCGACGTACCTTCTGCAGCAGTTCGAGCTGCTTCTGGTACGAATAGTCCAGCGTCTCTCGCGGATCCTCCGCCCGGTCCAAGGCCTTGTTCGCCTTGGAGCGGAAGATCAGCCCCATACGCTTCATGATTCCGTCGCTCATGGGCCTCGGGTGCCCCCTTCTCCGGCCTGCGGTCTCTATCTCGTTACCAGACACGACGAGTGTATGTGCAGCGAGCCCTTCGCCGCAGTGCACCTGCCTGCAACAAGACTGCTACAGCGACACCCCCGACTGCCTCATCCCCGGGGTGGATCCGGCCCTCATCCCCTCCACGGTTCCCCGCGGTGATCCCCTACGGGAAGACCCCCGGGAGCCCGGCACCGGCCCGGCCGCACGCGATCGATATGCGTTTGGGTCCAAGGACACCCGAAGAAGCGGTCGCGCACCCCGTACGCTGGTGGTGTGTTCCGACGCCGTTCAGATGATGCCGCCGCCTCCGCCGCTGTGCTGGAGAAGCAGGACGAGACGACCCAGGCCCGCGACCCGCAGGCGAAGAAGGGCCGCCCCACGCCCAAGCGCAGTGAGGCCGAGGCCAACCGGCGTACCCGGGTGACCGTGCCCAAGGACCGCAAGGAGGCCTCCCGGCAGGCGCGCGAGCGCATGCGGGCCGAGCGCGAGAAGCAGCGCACCGCGCTGCTCGAGGGCGACGAGCGCCACCTCCCGGCCCGTGACAAGGGCCCGGTGCGCAAGTTCACCCGCGACTACGTGGACGCCCGCTGGTCGCTCGCCGAGTTCTTCCTCCCCGCCGCGGTGGTCATCCTGGTGCTCAGCATCGTGAAGGTGCCGGCCCTCCAGCTGCTCTCCACCGTGCTGTTCCTGCTCTTCTTCGTGCTGGTGATCCTGGACTTCGTCCGCCTCGGCCTCGGTCTGCGCAAGCAGCTCGGCGAGCGCTTCGCCGGCCAGAACACCCGCGGCGCGGTCGCCTACGGCCTGATGCGCATCCTCCAGATGCGCCGGCTGCGGCTGCCCAAGCCGCAGGTGCGGCGCGGGGAGAAGCCCTGACCGCCGAGCCGGTGGACTCCGGCTGGGCCCCTCCGTCCTGGGAGGGGCCCGGCCTGTACGCGCTTCCGGGCCAGGGGGACGGCGGCCACGACCGGATCGCCCAGGAGCGCCGGCTGCCCTCGCGCAGCGGCTCCTTCGCCGGCGGCACCGGCCCGTGGCTCGACCGCCTCGGCAGCCTGCGCAACCTCGTCCGGCAGGAGCTGGTCGCCCGGCAGCTCGCCGAGCAGCTCACCGGACGCAGCGCCCAGCGCGTCCTCGACATCGGCTGCGGCCAGGGCACCCAGGCGCTGCGCCTGGCCCGGGCCGGCCACTACGTCACCGGCATCGACTCCGACCCGGTGGCGCTCGGCGTCGCCCAGGGGGCGCTGGCCGAGGAGCCGCCCGAGGTCCGCGGCAGGCTCCAGCTGCTCAGCGGCGACGGCCACCAGTGCGGGCGCTGGTTCGGGCCCCGCAGCTTCGACGTCGTGCTCTGCCACGGCGTCCTGATGTACCTGCCGGACCCGGATCCCATGATCGCCTCGCTGGCCCGGCTGCTGGCCCCCGGCGGACTGCTCTCCCTGCTCGTCCGCAACCGCGACTCGCTGGCCCTGCGGCCCGCCGCCGCCGACGACTGGCGGGCCGCCCTGCACGCCTTCGAGAGCGACCGCTACTACAACCGGCTGGGGCTGGCCGCCCGCGCCGACCGGATCGCCGACCTCGCCGTCACCCTCTCCGAGGTGTCCGTGCCGCTGCGGCACTGGTACGGCGTCCGGGTCTTCACCGACAACGCGCCCGACGACGCGGCGCCGCCGGTGGACGGGCGGCAGCTGGCCCAGCTGCTGGAGGCCGAGGAACGGGCCGGCCGCACCGACCCGTACCGGCAGGTCGCCGCGCTGCTGCACGTGTTCGGGGCCAAGTAGCCCCGTCGCGCTGCCCCGTCACGGACGGGACCACGCGGACTCAGGCCTCGTGCAGGCTCATCGAGTAGACCTCCCGGCCGTCGTCGAGCAGGACCGCGGTGTCCACCCCGCCCTCGGCCAGCTCCTTCCAGGACTCCCCGATCCAGGTCTCGGCGTCCCCCTGGCCGGCGAACTCCTCCTCCTGGCCACCGGCCGGGGCCACCACGGTGCCGTCCGCCTTCTCGTACCGCCACGTCCACACCATGCCCGGCTCCTCCTGTGTGCTGCCCTGCCCGGTAAGACCCTGTGTGCTGCGCACCTTAGCCTGCCCGGTGGGATCTTCCGTATGCCTCGTCCGGCAGGATGAGCGGCATGGCAACCGATCCCGCACTCCCCCGCACGCTGGTCCTCGGCGGTGCGCGCTCCGGCAAGTCCACCACGGCCGAGCGGCTGCTCGCCCGGTACGAGGACGTGCTGTACGTGGCCACCAGCGGCACCCGGGACGGCGACAGCGACTGGGCGCAGCGGGTCGCCCTGCACCGCGACCGGCGCCCGGCGGGCTGGCGCACCGCCGAGACCTGCGCGCTGGAGGCCGTCCTGGCCGACGACGCCGACCCGGCACCGGTGCTGATCGACTGCCTGGCGCTCTGGCTGACCGCCGTGATGGACGAGTGCGGTGCCTGGGACGACGCGGTGTGGACGGACGGCGGCGAGGCGGCGGTGCAGGCCCGCTGCGAGGCGCTCGCCGCCGCGTGGGCCGGGACGGGCCGTCAGGTGATCGCGGTCAGCAACGAGGTCGGCATGGGCGTCGTCCCGGCGACCGCCGCCGGGCGTCGCTTCCGGGACACGCTCGGAAGGCTGAACATGGCCGTGGCGGACGCCTCGGAGCGTGTGCTGCTGGTCGTGGCGGGGCAAGCCCTGACCATCAAATCGGTTGGCGTGTAGCCTTCCGAGCGGTGACTCCTCCGCCTCGGTGATGAGGCGGTTTCTCACTCGACCGCTTGCGCAGTCCCATGACGGCCAAGCCCTGACCGCTGCCTGGGGCAGACCTCGAATGTACGCCGCGCCCCGCGGTGTGAGCGAGAAACGGACAAATGGACACGACCGTGGATCTCGACACGTTCTCCTCGCTCGTCGAGCGCCCCGACGAGAGCGCCCGGCGGGCCGCCGAGGAGCGCTGGCGCACACTGGACCGGCCGCGCGGCGGGCTCGGCCGGCTGGAGGAGCTCGGCAGCTGGCTGTCGTCCGTTCAGGGGCGTTCCCCGGTGCAGCCGCTGTCGGCGCCCAAGGTGCTGCTGTTCGCCGCCGACCACGGGGTGGCGGCCCTCGGCGTGTCCCGGCTGCCCGCCCAGGGCGGCACGGCCGCCCGGGTCCGGGCGGTCCTGGACGGCACCGCGCCGGTCGCGCTGCTCGCCCGGCGCTTCGGCGCCGGGGTGCGGGTGGTGGACGTCGCGGTGGACGCGGACCCGTCCGACTTCCCCGACGAGGTGGTCGCGCACCGCGTGCGGCGCGGCTCCGGCCGGATCGACCGCGAGGACGCGCTGACCCCGGAGGAGACCGTCAAGGCCTTCCGCGCCGGGATGGCCGTCGCCGACGAGGAGGCCGACGCCGGCACCGACCTGGTGGTGCTGGGCGACCTCGGGGTCGGCTCGACCACGGTGGCCGCGGTGCTGGTCGGCGCGCTCTGCGGAACGGACGCGGCCGCGGTGACCGGGCGCGGCTCGGGCATCGACGACAAGGTGTGGATGGTCAAGTGCGCGACCATCAGGGACTCGCTGCGGCGGGCCCGGCCGGTGCTCGGCGACCAGCTGGCGCTGCTCGGCGCCACCGGCGGGGCCGACTTCGCGGCGATCACCGGCTTCCTGCTCCAGGCCGCGGTCCGCAGGCTGCCGGTCGTCCTGGACGGAGTGGTCTCCTCGGCCTGCGCGCTGGTCGCCCAGCGGATCGCGTTCCGGGCGCCCGAGTGGTGGCGGGCCGGGCAGTCCAGCGGCGAGCCGGCCCAGGCGAAGGCCTACGACCGGCTCACCCTGACGCCGCTCCAGGAGCAGGGAATCACCATGGGCGAGGGCGTCGGCGCGCTGATGGCGCTGCCGCTGCTCCAGGCCGCGGCGGACTCCCTGGCCGAGCACAAGCCCGCGCCGACCGCGGCGCCGGTGCCGAAGGAGCAGCCGAAGCTGCCGTCCGCGGCGGAGCTGTTGGGCCGGGTGTAGCGCAGGCCCGACGGGGTGCCCGGGCGGGCCCCCGGGCCGGGCAACGGCGGCAACCCGGCAGTACACGGTGCCCGTGCCCTGACGGGCACCTCGGTGATCAGGACGAAGGAGCGGCGGGTGCAGGAGGGGCCTTCGACCGTGCCCGCGTCCTGGGCGGACGGGCTGCGCTTCGGGTTCGGGACGCTGTCCGTGCTGCGGGTGCGGGTCGAGCGGTGGGACCGGGCGGCGGCGGGGCGGGCGATGACGGCCGCACCGGTGGTCGGGCTGGTGCTCGGCGCGGTGGCGGCGGGCGTGGGGGCGCTGGTCGCGTGGCGTGCGGGCGGACTGCTCGGCGCGGTGGCCGCGGCCGGGGCACTGGCCGCGCTGACCCGGGGGCTGCACCTGGACGGACTGGCCGACGTCGCCGACGGCCTGGGCAGCGGCAAGCCGGCCGAGGACGCGCTGCGCATCATGAAGCAGTCGGACATCGGGCCGTTCGGCGTGCTGACCCTGGTCCTCGTGCTGCTGGCCCAGATCGCCGCGCTGGCCGGGCAGTTCGACGGCTCGGTGCTGCGCGGAGCGCTCGCGGTGCTGGCCTCGGCGACGGCCGCGCGGTGCGCGCTCGCCTGGGGGTGCCTGCGGTCGGTGCCGGCCGCCCGGCCCGGCGGGCTCGGGGCGGTGGTCGCGGGCACCGTACCGCCCGCCGCGGCGGTCGCGGCCACGGCAGGGTCGATGCTGCTGACGGCCGCCCTCGGCTGGGCGGACGGATGGTCAGCTCTGCGTCTCCCGCTGGCCGTTGCGGCCGGACTCGGATGCGCCTGGCTGCTGCTCCGGCGCTGCGTCCGGCGGCTGGACGGGATCACCGGGGACGTCCTCGGCGCGATGGCGGAGACCGCCGCGACCGGCACTCTGGTGACGCTCGCCCTGCTGGGCTGACGCACACCGACGGTACCCGTACCGAACGGTGGGACACCGGGCGGCGCGTGATCCCAGCATGCGGACTACCATGCGTGGAGCACCGCAGCCCTGCACCGTCGCAGGTCCTGCCCGGCCGACGCGCGTCGAGGAGCCGGGGCTTCTGATGTGTGCGGCCGCCGCGACCGGCGGGCGCACGCGCCAGGGGCCCCGGACCCGGCCCGCCCGGCCGGGCGGCCCGCCGCGCCGGCGTCGGCTGCACCGGTGCGGCAGCCACGCCGCGACCGGTCGTGACCGCGAAAGAACAGGACGCATTACGTGACTGCATTGTCTGTGAGCACCTCCTCCGCCGCCTCGCTGCGCGCGGACGCCCTGGTGATCGGTGTCGCGAAGGGCCCCAAGGGCATTGTGCTGGCCCCCGGCGCCGAGGCCGTGAGCGAGGCGTTCGACGGCAAGCTGGCCGAGGTCCTCACCACCCTGGGCGCGACCGGCGCCGAGGGCGAGACCGTCAAGGTGCCCTCCGCCGCCGGCCTGAAGGCCGCGCTCGTCCTCGCGGTCGGCCTCGGCGAGGCCGCCGACGCCGGCTACGAGCTGGAGGCGCTGCGCCGCGCCGCCGGTGTCGCCGCCCGCGCCCTGGCCGGCAGCAAGAAGGCCGCGCTGGCGCTGCCGGCCGAGTCCGCCGACGAGATCGAGGCGGTCGCACTGGGCGGCCTGCTCGGCTCGTACGCCTTCGGCACCTACAAGGGCAACGGCAACGGCAAGGAGCCGGTCGGCGAGCTGGTCCTGCTCGCCGCCCGCAAGGGCAGCAAGGAGGCCAAGGCCGCCGTCGAGCGCGCCCTGGTCGTCGGCGAGGAGATGAACCGGGCCCGCGACCTGGTCAACACCGCCCCGAACGACCTGAACCCGAAGGGCTTCGCCGCGATCGCCCAGGCGGCCGGCAAGGAGCACGGCCTCAAGGTCGAGGTGCTGGACGAGAAGGCGCTCCTCAAGGGCGGCTTCGGCGGCCTGCTGGGCGTCGGCAACGGCTCGGCGAACCCGCCGCGGCTGGTGAAGGTGGCCTACACCCACCCGAAGGCCAAGGCCAGCCTGGCGTTCGTCGGCAAGGGCATCACCTACGACTCGGGCGGCATCTCGCTGAAGCCGGCCGGCCACAACGAGACCATGAAGTGCGACATGGCCGGCGCCGCCGCCGTGTTCGCCGCCGTGGTCGCCGCCAAGCGGCTCGGCCTGGTCGTCAACGTCACCGCCTGGCTGGCGCTGGCGGAGAACATGCCGTCCGGCTCGGCCACCCGCCCGGGTGACGTGCTGCGGATGTACGGCGGCAAGACCGTCGAGGTGCTGAACACCGACGCCGAGGGCCGTCTGGTGCTGGCCGACGCCATCGTGCGGGCCGGCGAGGAGAACCCGGACGTGATCGTCGACGTCGCGACGCTGACCGGCGCGATGATGATGGCGCTGGGCAGCCGCACCTTCGGCGTGATGGCCAACAACGACGAGCTGCGCGAGACGCTGCACACCGTCGCGGGCGAGACCGGCGAGCAGTCCTGGCCGATGCCGCTGCCGGCCGAGCTGCGCAAGGGCATGACCGAGTCGACCATCGCCGACCTGGCCAACATGGGCGACCGGATGGGCGGCGGCCTGGTGGCCGGCCTGTTCCTGAAGGAGTTCGTGGCCGAGGGCATCGACTGGGCCCACCTGGACATCGCCGGCCCGGCCTTCCACGAGGGCGCGCCGTTCGGCTACACCCCCAAGGGCGGCACCGCGAGCGCGGTGCGCACCCTGGTCCGCTTCGCCGAGCAGACCGCTGCGGGCGGCAAGGCCTGATCCGGGATCCGGAACGGACGGACGGGGCCCGGCGCGTGTGTGCGCCGGGCCCCGTCCTCGTTCCCGGGCGTCCGGCCGGCGCCTCCGGCCGGACGCCACCGGACACCCGCGGCCCTGTTACCTGCGAGTAAGGAACGGAGCCCCGCCCCGCACCCTTGTTCGCTGCGGGCGAAACTTTGTTCCACTGTGCGGAACCAGCCTGCCCGAAGCCCGTCGCGAGCACCCTTGGCGCCGCTGTCAACCCCGCCCTGAGCTGCGACGATGCCCTTCGGTCGGGGGTGTTCCCGCCCCGGTGACCACCCTGTGGGACACCCCCGGGGTGGACCCGGACATCAGCCGCCTTGAACAAGTGCGAAGATGTATTTCCGGCACGACTGGGCGCCCCACAAAGGCTTCCGACCCACCGGACCGCGACCGGCCCGGCGACCCACCCCATTGCATGGAGGACGTGACGTGGCGAACGACGCCAGCACCGTTTTCGACGTAGTCATTCTCGGAGGCGGAAGCGGCGGTTACGCCGCGGCGCTCCGCGCCGCTCAGCTGGGCCTGAGCGTCGCCCTGATCGAGAAGGGTGAGCTGGGCGGCACCTGCCTCCACCGCGGCTGCATCCCGACCAAGGCGCTGCTGCACGCCGCCGAGATCGCGGACGAGACGAAGGAGGCCGCCGAGTTCGGCGTTCTGGCCACCTTCCAGGGCATCGACATCAACGGCGTCCACAAGTACAAGGACGACGTCATCGCCGGCCTGTACAAGGGCCTGCAGGGCCTGGTGGCCTCCCGCAAGGTGACCTTCATCCAGGGCGAGGGCAAGCTCTCCTCGCAGACCTCGGTGGACGTCAACGGCCAGCGCATCGAGGGCCGCCACATCGTCCTGGCGACCGGCTCGGTTCCGCGCTCGATCCCGGGCCTGGAGATCGACGGCGACCGCGTGATCTCCTCGGACCACGCCCTCAAGCTCGGCTTCATCCCGAAGTCGGCCGTCATCCTCGGCGGCGGCGTGATCGGCGTCGAGTTCGCCTCGGTCTGGAAGTCCTTCGGCGTCGAGGTCACCATCGTCGAGGCGCTGCCGCACCTCGTCCCGCTGGAGGACGAGAACTCCTCCAAGCTGCTGGAGCGCGCGTTCCGCAAGCGCGGCATCAAGTTCGAGCTGAAGGCCCGCTTCTCGGGCGTCGAGTACACCGAGACCGGTGTCCGCGTCTCCACCGAGAACGGCAAGCAGATCGACGCCGACCTGCTGCTCGTCGCCATCGGCCGCGGCCCGGTCTCGGCCGGCCTCGGCTACGAGGAGAACGGCGTCGCGATGGACCGCGGCTACGTGCTGGTCGACGAGTACATGCGCACCAACGTGCCCACCATCTCCGCCGTCGGCGACCTCGCCCCGACCCTGCAGCTGGCCCACGTCGGCTTCGCCGAGGGCATCCTGGTCGCCGAGCGCCTGGCCGGCCTCAAGCCGGTGCCGATCGACTACGACGGCGTCCCGCGCGTGACCTACTCCAACCCCGAGGTCGCCTCCGTCGGCATCTCCGAGGCGAAGGCCGTCGAGCTGTACGGCAAGGAGAAGGTCGTCACCCTCAAGTACAACCTGGCCGGCAACGGCAAGAGCAAGATCCTGAAGACCGCCGGCGAGATCAAGCTCGTCCAGGTCAAGGACGGCGCCGTGGTCGGCGTCCACATGGTCGGCGCCCGCATGGGCGAGCAGGTCGGCGAAGCCCAGCTGATCTACAACTGGGAGGCGCTGCCCGCCGAGGTCGCGCAGCTCATCCACGCGCACCCGACCCAGTCCGAGGCCCTGGGCGAGGCGCACCTGGCGCTGGCCGGCAAGCCGCTGCACGCGCACGACTGATCGCGCCCCACCTTCCCCCATTCCAGTACGCAAGACTTGATAGGAGTCGCTGAAACCATGGCGGTCTCAGTAACACTGCCCGCGCTGGGCGAGAGCGTTTCCGAGGGCACCGTCACCCGTTGGCTGAAGGCCGAGGGTGAGCGCGTGGAGGTCGACGAGCCGCTGCTCGAGGTCTCCACCGACAAGGTCGACACCGAGATCCCGGCCCCGGCCTCGGGCATCCTGGCCTCGATCAAGGTCGGCGAGGACGAGACCGTCGAGGTGGGCGCCGAGCTGGCGGTCATCGACGACGGCTCGGGCGCCCCGGTCGCCGCTCCGGCCCCGGCCGTCGAGGCCGCCCCGGCCCCGGCCGCCGCCCCGGCCCCGGTCGTGGAGGCGCCCGTCGCCGCCGCCCCGGTCGCCGAGGCCCCGGCCGCTCCGGCTGCCGCCCCGGCCGGCGACGCCACCCCGGTGCTGCTGCCCGCGCTCGGCGAGTCCGTCACCGAGGGCACCGTCACCCGCTGGCTGAAGGCCGAGGGTGACACCGTCGAGGTCGACGAGCCGCTGCTCGAGGTCTCCACCGACAAGGTCGACACCGAGATCCCGTCGCCGGTCGCGGGCACCGTGGTGAAGATCCTGGTCGGCGAGGACGAGACCGCCGAGGTCGGCGCCCAGCTCGCGCTGATCGGCGCCGCGGGCGCCGTCGTGGCCGCTCCGGCCCCGGTCGCCGCCCCGGCTCCGGCCGCCCCGGCCGCTCCCGCCCCGGCTCCGGCTCCGGTCGCCCCGGCCGCCCCGGTGGCCGCTCCGGCTCCGGTCGCCCCGGCCGCCCCGGTGGCCGCTCCGGCTCCGGT
>NZ_JBHJUK010000170.1:0-16883 GCF_042266225.1 Kitasatospora sp. NPDC056181 | reverse complement strand
GGCCCCGCTGACTCCCCCCGGGGGGCCCGCTCCCCTCTTCGACTTCTCCACCGTCCCGGCTCTGCCGCCGGGTCGGCTCTGTTCTTGTTCTTGCTCTTGTTCTCGTTCTTGTGCGACCGTCAGCCCTTGCGGCCGGCACGGCGGCCGGTCAGCTTGGCGATCCGGTCGGTGACGCCCCAGGCCGTGACCCGCCAGAGCGCCTCGATCACGATGTGCCGGCTCATCTTGGACGCGCCCAGCTCGCGCTCGACGAAGGTGATCGGCACCTCGGCCACCTTGAAGCCGGCCTTGACCGTCCGCCAGGCCAGGTCGACCTGGAAGCAGTAGCCGGCCGAGGCGACCTCGTCCATGCCCAGGCCGAGCAGGGTCTCCTTGCGGAACGCCCGGTAGCCGCCGGTGACGTCGCGGATCGGCACGTTCAGCATCAGCCGCGAGTACGTCGACCCGCCGCGCGAGAGCAGCAGCCGCGACTTCGGCCAGTTCACCACCCGGCCGCCCGGCACCCAGCGCGAGCCCAGCACCAGGTCGGCGCCGCGCAGCGCGCCCAGCAGCCGGTCGAGCTCCTCGGGCTGGTGCGAACCGTCCGCGTCCATCTCGACCAGGACGTCGTAGCCGTGCTCGATGCCCCAGGCGAACCCGGCCAGGTAGGCGGCGCCCAGGCCTTCCTTGCCCAGCCGGTGCATGACGTGCACGTTCAGGTCCTCGGCGGCCAGCTTGTCGGCCAGCTCACCGGTGCCGTCGGGGCTGTTGTCGTCGGCGACCAGGACGTGGGCCTCGGGCACCGCGGCACGGACCCGGCCGACGATCCGCTCGACGTTCTCCGCCTCGTTGAACGTCGGAATGATCACCAGCACCCTGCCGAGATCAGCAAAACTCTGCTGGTTCACGGT
The DNA here is from genome assembly GCF_042266225.1 of Kitasatospora sp. NPDC056181. Lineage (NCBI taxonomy): Bacteria > Bacillati > Actinomycetota > Actinomycetes > Kitasatosporales > Streptomycetaceae > Kitasatospora > Kitasatospora sp. NPDC056181. The sequence continues at coordinate 15,993 of NZ_JBHJUK010000170.1, read as the reverse complement.
CACGTACAAACCTCTCGGCCGGTGTCGGGCTCTGGAACGCAGTCCCCTTCGGCATCCCGCCGAGTTGGTCACCACTGTGGGAAACCACTGCGTCCTGGCATCCTACTACCGCGCCCTCGGGCCGCCGGTACGGCTACGGCACTCCCCGCCCGCCCCGGCCGTTTCCCCGGTGGCGGCACCGGTCGGCTAGGGTCGATGCCCGGCCTTTGCCCGGACCGCCCGCACGCGGGTCCGCCTCCGGCGAACCGGCGATCCGGCACACCAGCCACTGCAGCAGAGGAGCAGGACCGCGCGCATGGACAGGCTCGTCAACACTGTCCGCCCGTACGCCTGGGGGTCGGTCACCGCACTCCCGGAGCTGCTCGGGCAGGAACCCACCGGTGAACCGCAGGCCGAGCTCTGGATGGGCGCCCACCCCGGCGCACCCTCACGGGCCGACCGCGGTGACGGCCCCCGTCCCCTGGACGAGCTGATCGCCGCCGACCCCGAGGGCGAGCTGGGCGCCGCCACCGTGGCCCGGTTCGGCCCGGTGCTCCCGTTCCTGTTCAAGGTCCTGACCGCCGGCCTCCCGCTCTCGATCCAGGCCCACCCGAGCCTCGACCAGGCCCGGGCCGGGTACGCCGCGGAGAACGCCCTGGGCATCCCCCTGGACGCCCCGCACCGCAGCTACCGCGACGCCAACCACAAGCCCGAACTCATCTGCGCACTCGGTGACTTCGACGGCCTCTGCGGCTTCCGCACCCCGGCCGGCGCGGCCGCCGTGATGGCCGGGCTCCAGGTGCCGGCGCTCGACCCGCTGATCGCCCTGCTGGGCGCCGAGGACGAGTCCGAGGCGCTGCGCGGCACCCTGGCCGCGATCCTCACCATGGACGGGGCCACCGCCGCCGCGACCGTCCGGGACACCGCGGAGGCGGTCGACAAGGCCGCCGCCGGGGACCCGGACGGCCCGTACGCGCTGTACACCCGGATCACCCGCGACTTCCCCGGCGACCGCGGCCTGATCGCCGCGCTGCTGCTCAACGCCGTCCGGCTCCGGGCCGGCCAGGCGCTCTACCTCGGCGCCGGCGTGCCGCACGCCTATCTGCACGGCTCCTGCGTCGAGCTGCAGGCCAACTCCGACAACGTGCTGCGGGCCGGCCTCACCCCCAAGCACATCGACGTGCCGGAACTGCTCAAGGTCGTCGAGTTCTCCTCCGGCGCCCCGGACCTGCTGCTCCCGACCGCCGTCGACGCCACCCCCGGCGAGGAGCTCTACCCCGTCCCGATCGACGAGTTCCGGCTCTCCCGCTTCACCCTGGACGGGCGCGAGCGCGAGATCGACGGCCGGGGCCCGCAGATCCTGCTCTGCACCGCCGGCACCGCCCGCCTCACCGCCGCCGACGGCACCACCCTGGACCTCGCGAGCGGTGAGTCCGCCTTCCTCCCCGCGACCGGCACCGGCACCAGGCTGACCGGCACCGGCGCGACGCTCTTCCGCGCCACCGTCACCCTCTGACGGCCGCGCCCCGGGGCGGGGCGGTACCCGGGAACGCCGGTGGGCGGCCGGCCGCGTCTCTCACGCGGCCGACCGCCCACCTACGGTCCGGCTCCGGGATCAGCCGGGATCAGCTCGTGCCGGAGCCGACCTCGGCCGGTATCCGGACGGGTTCGGCGGGCACCCGGGCCGCCCCCGGACGGGCGGAGCCCTCCGGCGCGGCCGGCGGCCCGCCGGGGAACCGCCGCTCGACCGCCTTCAGCAGCTTGCGGCCCAGCTTCTGGAAGGGCAGCTCCACCAGCCGGTACATCAGGTAGGCGGCGGTCAGCGCGATGGCCAGGTACTCCAGCACCCACAGCGTCTTCGCACCGGGCGTGGTCGGAGCCGGGTGCGCCAGCAGCGGGGCGATGGTGTGCAGCAGCGGGATGTGGAGCAGGTACAGCGAGAAGCTGACCGCGCCGAGCCAGGTGAGCACCTTCGGGAACCGCCGCTTGCGCAGCGCCATCCCGCCGAGGAAGGTCGCCCAGGCCCCGGTGTAGGACGCCGACCAGGCGATCCAGCCCGAGGTCCAGGTGTTCTGCTCGACGCCGTTGCGGTTGTACATCCAGCCGATCGCCACTCCCGCGACCACCACGAACCCGCAGCACAGCCACGCCTGCAGGCGGTCGATCTGGCCGTGCTCGGCCCGGTACAGCACCGTGCCGGCGAACATCGTGGCGAAGATCAGCAGGGTCTCGAAGACGGGGGCCCGGCTGTTGTTGAGCAGCAGCACGGCTCCGAGCCCGGCCACCAGGACAGCGCCGGTGCGGGTCAGCACCGGGTTGCCGCTGAGCATGCAGGCGTAGCCCATCACCACGATCAGGGCCGCCGCCAGGACGAGGTTGCGGGTCGTGTCCAGGTCGTGGGTGATCGTGGTGGTGGCGAGCGAACCGCCGAACACCAGCCCCACGGCGGCGAAGCCGACGGCGAAGCTGCTGCTGCGCTTGTGCCAGCCGAGGGTGAACAGGCCGGTGACGAGGAAGTAGAAGATCATCTCGTAGGTGAGCGTCCAGGTCACGCCCATGCCGTTGACCACGTTCAGCATGTCCTGGAGCATCGTCGCGTTCGCGACGAGCGAGATGAGGTTGTGGCCGGTGCGGAACAGCGCCACCGAGCCGTCGCCCTCGGGCAGCATCATGAGCGACACCGCGAAGGTGGCGATCAGCGCCGGGTAGATGCGGAACAGGCGCCCCACCCAGAAGGCCCGGACGTCACCCCGGCGTTCCAGCGAGGCCGGGATGATGTAGCCGCTGACCAGGAAGAACAGCATCACACCGTACAGACCCAGGTCGAAGTGCCCCCAGATCGCGCCGCCGAACGGCAGCATTTCGAGGATGCCGAAGTGGTGCAGTGCCACCATCAGGGCGGCCAGACCCCGCAGGGCGTCGAGCCATCCGAGCCGGGATCCGGCTCCTACGGCCGCCGCCCCTCGCGTAGTCCCTCCGGCTCTACCGGGAAGCCGCAGTCGTATTTGAGTCACGGCGAGGACAGTAGTCCATCCACCGGAACCCGTCGTCCCCAGAGCACCGGCTCCGCAGCCGGGTCCGGGCCCCGTGAAGCGCCCGGGGGCGGCCGTTGCGACGGCCGCCCCCGGGGCTACGAGGTCATCCCCCGCGGATCAGTTGTTCTGGTAGACGCCGAACATGTCGACGACGAGGTCGATGTCGCCGCCGCTGGCGTTCCAGAAGTCGACGATGCCGTTGACCCCGGGGTTCGCCTGGACGAGGTTCGGGACGGTGTCCCCGGCCTTCCAGTTGAGCGTGGAGATGTTCGGCTTGACCGGCAGGGTCGCCGTGCCGTTGTTGTACCGGTCGATGCTGTTCGGGTCCGGGAAGACGGCCAGGTGGCCGGCGTCCTTGGTGTTGGTCACCGTGCTGTTGAGCACGAAGCCGGTGAACTGCGGGAGCCCGTCCGACAGCGGCATGTAGATGTAGTTCTGGCCGTTCAGCGGGCCCATGCCCCAGGAGGCCTCGCGGGTGTCCAGCAGACGCAGCGGCTGGACCGGCAGGAAGGCGCTCTTGCTGTCGTCGCTGTAGTAGCCGACGACGTCCACGATCACGTCGGACCCGCCCCCGGCGCCGTTGAGCACCTGGATCCGGCCGTCGGCGCCGATCGGCACGATCACCGAGTTGGCGACGGTCTGACCGGCGCGGAAGTTCACGTTGGAGGCGGTCGGGGCAGCCTGGCCGCCCGGGTAGACGGTCAGGTGACCGTCGGTCTTCGGGTCCGTCACGGTGACGTTGAGCGCCACGGCCTTGGCCCCGGACGGAACGCCGGCGGCGCCGCGCACCTGGACCGGGAACGACGTCCAGCCGGCGACCTGGCCGCGGGCGGTGCCGAGGCCCTCCCGGGTGTCGACCACGCGGGTGGGGGAGACGCCGGTGTAGCCGGCGGCCGGGGCGTGGCTGAAGTAGCCGGCGATGTCGGCGATCAGGTCCACCGAGGCCGCACCGCGGTTGAACAGGGTGACGTAGCCGTCGGCGCCGACCGGGACGATGGCCAGGTTCGGGACGGTCTGGCCCTCGGTGTAGTTGACGTTCGACGTGGTCGGCCGCTCGGTGCCGTCCGGGTACGCGATGATGTGGCCCGCGCCGCCGACCGGGTCGGTGACCGTGATGTTGAGCGCCACGGCGGTGACCCCGGCCGGGACCCCGGCGTTGCCGGCGATCTTCACCTGGACGGCGTGGTCGGGCAGCACCTTGGCGGCGGAACCCACGCCGGTGCCGTCACGGGTGTCCAGCAGACGCGCCGGACCGGCCGGGGTGTAGGCCGAACCCGGGGTCGCGATGGTCACGCCGTTGGACGCGGTGGCGGTGGCGGTGGAGAGCTCCACCTTGACGTCGTACACGCCGAGCTTCGCGTAGGTGTGCGTGCGCTCGACCGTGCTGGTGCCGTTGGTGGACGCCTGGGTCGTGGTGCCGTCGCCCCACGAGATCACGACGTTGACGGCGACGGGGTCGCTGACGATGTCGGCCTTCAGGCTGACGCCGTAGGCGGTGGTGCCCTGCACCAGCACGCTGGTCCCCAGGTTGGGGGTGGCGGCCGGGGCGCCCGCGGTCTCCTGCGCGGCGGGCCCGTTCTGGGCGGACGGCGCGGCCGCGCGCGGCTTCGCGACCGAGGACTCGACGGGGCTGCTGACGGTCTTGAACGCCGAGCTGGAGATCTTGTTCACCGGCGTGGTGCTAGCACCATGGGAACCGGCGGAGGGAGCGGGCGAACCGGCGGCCTGGGCCAGACCCGGAACGAAGGCGACACCGGCCGCAACGGCGGCCGCGATGACGATAAGACGGTGGCGAGGCACCGTACCCCCCAAGGGTTATTGAATGATCATCAAATAACGCTCGCACAGAGTACAGAAGGCCCGGGTACGAAACAAAGACAATTTCCTTGCCCCACAACGGGACCGGGGCAGGAAACGGTCAGTCCCTCGTCATGTCGACAAAGCGGGAATAGTGACCCTGGAAAGCCACGGTGATGGTGGCCGTCGGACCGTTTCGGTGCTTGGCGACGATCAGGTCGGCCTCGCCCGCGCGCGGGGACTCCTTCTCGTACGCGTCCTCGCGGTGGAGCAGGATGACCATGTCGGCGTCCTGCTCGATCGAGCCGGACTCACGCAGGTCGGAGACCATCGGCCGCTTGTCGGTGCGCTGCTCGGGACCACGGTTCAGCTGGGAGAGCGCGATCACCGGGACCTCCAGCTCCTTGGCCAGCAGCTTCAGGTTTCGCGACATGTCGGAGACCTCCTGCTGACGGTTCTCGGCCCGGCGGGAGCCGCCGGACTGCATCAGCTGGAGGTAGTCGATGACGACCAGCTTGATGTCGTTGCGCTGCTTGAGCCGGCGGCACTTGGCGCGGATCTCCATCATCGACAGGTTCGGAGAGTCGTCGATGAAGAGCGGCGCCTCGCTGACGTCCGGCATCCGGCGGGCGACCCGCGTCCAGTCGTCGTCCGTCATGTTCCCGGACCGCATGTGGTGCAGGGCGACCCGGGCCTCGGCGGAGAGCAGACGCATGGCGATCTCGTTGCGCCCCATTTCGAGCGAGAAGATCACGCTCGGCAGCTTGTTGTGGATCGAGCAGGCCCGGGCGAAGTCCAGCGCCAGGGTGGACTTTCCCATGGCCGGACGGGCGGCGATGACGATCATCTGGCCGGGGTGCAGGCCGTTGGTCAGCTGGTCGAAGTCGGCGAAGCCGGTCGGGACGCCGGACATCTGGCCGTTGCGGGAGCCGATCGCCTCGATCTCGTCGAGGGCGCCCTCCATGATGTCGGCGAGCGGCGCGTAGTCCTCGTTGGTGCGCTGCTCGGTGACGGCGTAGATCTCGGCCTGGGCCGCGTTGACGATCTCGTCGACGTCGCCCTCGGCGGCGTAGCCCATGCCGGCGATCCGGGTGCCGGCCTCGACCAGCCGGCGCAGCACCGCGCGCTCGTGGACGATCTCGGCGTAGTACTCGGCGTTGGCCGCGGTCGGGACGGAGTTGACCAGGGTGTGCAGGTACCCCGGGCCGCCGACCCTGGTGAGTTCGCCGCGCTTGGTCAGCTCGCCGGCCACGGTGATCGGGTCGGCCGGCTCGCCGCGGGCGTAGAGGTCGAGGATCGCGCCGTGGATCAGCTCGTGGGCGGGCCGGTAGTAGTCGGCCGGCTTGAGCACCTCGACGACGTCGGCGATGGCGTCCTTGGAGAGCAGCATGCCGCCGAGGACGGACTGCTCGGCGGCGAGGTCCTGCGGGGGGACCCGCTCGAAGCCGTCGACGCCCTCGGGACGCTCGTCGTCGCCCTGGCGCCGCTTGCCGTCGCGCTGGAAGCCCCCGGAGCCCTTGCCACCCTTCTGGAAACCGCCCTGGCCGCCCCCCTGGCCGCCGCCGTTGCCGCGCCCGCGCGAGACCGGCAGCCGGTCGCCGGGGCCGTCCGGGAACGGCACGTCGGCGAAGGCTCCGGCGGGGAAGGGGTCCTCGGCCGTGGGCCAGTCCTCCTCCGGCGGCGGGGCGTCGTGGTCGTCGTACTGGGGGCCGGTCACGCGTGTTCCCCGATCAGCAGTGGTGCGAGTTGGAGCGGGCCTTGCCGGTGGCTGGGTGGAGCGAAGCCGCGCTTCCCATGGTGCGCCACCGCATTTCTACAACCACCGCACCGACGGGTCGGACGCCGGGGCGGGGCGGGAGTGTCGGCCGGAAAGCCCACGCTAAGGCGCCGGGAGCCCTTCGGCCAAGGCGGTTATCCACAGGGGGTGTGGACGAGCGCCCCGAGGCTGTGGAGAAGTGCCGCAAACCTGTGGACACCCCTGTGGAAAGACCTGTGGATAACCAGACCATCGATCCACCGTCAACCAGCTGACCTGCGACTACCCCTTCCAGGGGCTGTGCATGAGAAATTCTTCACACACACCCGGGTGGCCGTGGACACACACCGCACCGCAGCCGTCGCTCAGGATTTCGAGTAACACCTCAAACCGGCTGGTGCTCATTACCTGTGGATGAGTAGCCTTGACCGCATGACCGCCTCCACCACCGACCGCCGCCGGCACGACCGGGAGATCCTCGCCCTCGCCGTCCCGGCCTTCGGCGCCCTGGTCGCCGAGCCGCTGTTCCTGATGGCCGACTCGGCCATCGTGGGCCACCTCGGCACCGCGCAGTTGGCCGGTGTCGGCGTCGCCTCGGCCGCGCTCACCACCGCCACCGGGGTCTTCGTCTTCCTCGCCTACGCCACCACGGCGGCGGTCGCCCGCCGGATCGGCGCCGGGGACCGCCGCGCCGCCGTCCAGCAGGGGATCGACGGCATCTGGCTCGCCCTGGCGCTCTCGGCCGGCGTGGTCGCCCTGACCCTGCTGCTGGCGCCGTGGGTGGCCGACGTCCTGGGCGCCTCGGCCACCGCCGCGCCGTACGCCGTGACGTACCTGCGGATCAGCGCCCTCGGCATCCCGGCGATGCTGATGGTGATGGCCGCCACCGGTGTGCTGCGCGGGCTCCAGGACACCCGGACCCCGCTGCTGGTCGCCGTGGCGGGCTTCACCGCCAACCTCGGCCTGAACGCCGGCCTGGTCTACGGCGCCGGGCTCGGCGTGGCCGGCTCGGCCTGGGGCACGGTGCTGGCGCAGACCGGGATGGCCGGCGCCTACCTGTTCGTGGTGGTGCGCGGGGCCCGCCGGGAGCGCGCCTCGCTGCGGCCGGACGCGGCCGGCATCCGGGCCTGTGCCCGGGCCGGCGGCCCGCTGATGGTCCGCACGCTGAGCCTGCGCGCCATCCTGATGATCGCCACCGCCGTGGCGGCGGGCCTCGGCGACGACGAGATCGCGGCCCACCAGATCGCCATGACGGTGTTCCTCTTCATCGCCTTCGCGCTGGACGCCATCGCGATCGCCGGCCAGGCCATCATCGGCCGTTACCTGGGCGCCGAGGACGTCCCGGGGGCGAAGGCGGCCACCCGGCGGATGATCGAGTGGGGTGTCGGCTCCGGTCTGGTACTCGGCCTGCTGGTCGTGGCCGCCCGGCCGCTCTACGTCCCGCTGTTCACCCCCGACCCGGCGGTCCAGGCACAGCTGAACACCGTCCTGGTGCTGCTCGCGCTCTGCCAGCCGGTCGCCGGCCTGGTCTTCGTGCTGGACGGCGTGCTGATGGGCGCCGGGGACGGCACCTACCTGGCCTGGGCGATGCTCGCCACGCTGGCCGTCTTCGCCCCGGTGGCCTTCGCGGTGCCGGCCAGCGGCACCGGGCTGGCCGGGCTCTGGTGGGCGATGAACCTCTTCATGCTGGTCCGCGGCGGCTTCCTGGCCTGGCGGGCCCGCGGCGGCGAGTGGCTGGTGACCGGCGCCGTGCGGGCCTGAACCGCCACGCGCCGCGGACGGCGGGAACGACCGAGGGCCGGCCTCCCCGACGGGGGAGACCGGCCCTCAGGCCACTGCTACGGAACTCAGGCAGCGACGACGGCGACGTCGAGGTTGGCCTGGACGTCGGCGTGCAGCTTGACCGAGACCTTGTGGGTGCCCACGGTCTTGATCGGCGAGGCGATCGCGACGGCGCGCTTGTCCACGGCCGGGCCGCCGGCGGCCTTGATGGCCTCGACGACGTCGGCCTGGGTGACCGAGCCGAACAGACGGCCGGCCTCGCCGGAACGAACGGCCAGCTTGACCTGGACGCCCTCCAGCTTGCCCTTGACCTCGGTGGCGGCCTCAAGGGTCTGGATCTCGTGGATCTTGCGGGCGCGACGGATGGCGTCGACGTCCTTCTGGCCACCCTTGGTCCAGCGGATGGCGAAGCCACGCGGAACCAGGAAGTTGCGGGCGTAGCCGTCCTTGACCTCGACGACCTCGCCGGCGGAGCCGAGACCCGGCACCTCGTGCGTGAGGATGATCTTCATTACTTGGTCACCCTCTCTTAGCGCGCGGTGCTGGTGTAGGGCAGCAGCGCCATCTCACGGCTGTTCTTCACGGCCGTGGCGACGTCACGCTGGTGCTGGGTGCAGTTGCCGGTGACCCGGCGGGCACGGATCTTGCCGCGGTCGGAGATGAACTTCCGCAGCAGGTTCGTGTCCTTGTAGTCAACGTAGTTGACCTTGTCCTTGCAGAAGACGCAAACCTTCTTCTTCGGCTTGCGAGCAGGCGGCTTCGCCATTGTGTGCTCCATTTGGGGTTCACGGCCCGGCAGGCGTCTCACAACGCCGGCCGCCGGGCCGCACGAAATCTGTCAGCTCTTAGAACGGGGGCTCTTCCGAGAAGCCGCCACCGGACGGGGCGCCCCAGCTGCCGCCACCCTGGTTGCCACCAGAGGGAGCGCTGGACGCCCACGGGTCGTCGGACGGGCCGGACTGGCCGCCGGAGTTTCCACCCCAGCCGCCGCCCTGCTGGCCGCCACCGCCGCCCCAGTTACCGCCCTGGCCGCCGCCCTGCTGGCCGCCGCCGAAGCCGCCGCCACCGGGAGCGCCGGACCGGTTGGCCCGGGTGACCTTCGCGGTCGCCGAGCGCAGGCTCGGGCCCACCTCGTCGACCTCGACCTCGAAGACCGTCCGCTTCTCGCCTTCCTTGGTCTCGTAAGACCGCTGGCGCAGTCGGCCCTGCACGATGACGCGCATGCCGCGCTGCAGCGACTCGGCCACGTTCTCCGCCGGCTGCCGCCAGACGTTGCACGTGAGGAAGAGGCTCTCGCCGTCCTTCCACTCGTTCGTCTGGCGGTCGAAGGTGCGGGGGGTGGACGCGATGCGGAACTTCGCGACCGCCGCACCCGACGGGGTGAAGCGCAGCTCGGGGTCGTCGACGAGATTGCCGACGAGGGTGATGACGGTCTCGCCTGCCATGGTGGTGATGACCTCTCCGGAAGAGTTCCGTTCACCGCTGTTTCACGTGAAACAGCGGACGCGAGCTACCCGAGGCCCGAGGGCCTCAGAGGTGGCTCAGTGGGTGTCCGGGCGCAGGACCTTGGTCCGCAGAACCGACTCGCTCAGGCCCAGCTGGCGGTCGAGCTCCTTGACGACCTCAGGCGTGGCCTTCAGGTCGATGACCGAGTAGATGCCCTCGGACTGCTTGTTGATCTCGTAAGCCAGACGGCGACGGCCCCAGGTGTCGACCTTCTCCACCTTGCCGCCGCCGTTGCGGACGACGGTGAGGAAGTTCTCGATCAGGGGGGCGACAGCGCGCTCCTCAACCGAGGGGTCGAGGATGACCATCAGCTCGTAGTGACGCATGAGTAACCCACCTCCTTTGGACTCAGCGGCCACGGTCTCTCCGTGGCAGGAGGGTTGTGCAGCGTCGGCACCGGAGTAGTGACGACACCGGCCACCGTAACGGCCGGGTCCGACAATCGGGCCCCGCCGACCCGGAAGAGGGCGCAAGGGGGCACAACTACACCAGTGCAGACGGCACAGCCTACCTGCACTCGGACGGACGAACAAAACGCATAGGGGTTGTGATCCCCACCCAACCGCCGCAATCTGGACGGAACGGGTTTCCTGCCCGTTCGTCTCCTTGCCAGGAGGTAGGACTCATGGCTCTGACCATCCACGGGCTCCCGCTCACCCTGAACACCGACGGCCACCGGCACCCCCGGGAGAACACCCTGGTCGGCATCACCGCCGTCCTGGGCGTGGTGGCCTTCACGACCTCGTTCTTCCACGGCCTCCACGCAGTGAGCTCGTGGACCGGGCTCTTCGGCATCGTCACCGGCCTCTGGGGACAGTTCGTCTCCGTCACCACGGCCGAGCGCTTCGTCCTCATGATCACGGTCGTCGCCTCCGCGTGGGGCCTCTACCTGGGTATCGCCCGCGGCGGCTTCCTGGGCTGACCCTCCCGGCGGCCGGTCCGCCGGCCCGTCCCGCCCGACAGAAAACGGCCCCGTCCGCTCCACGAGGAACCCTCGGCGCCCCCGTCGCGTACCTACCTGATGGAGACAGGTACCCGGCGGGGGCGCTGCCGCGCCCGCAGCCGAACGGGCCCCGGAGGATAAAGTCACCCCCGAGAACCTGGGGCCCCCACCGAGCCCGACCGACGAGGAGCACCGAGCATGAGCCTGCGCCTGAGGACGATCACCCGCGAGGAGCACCTCGCCTTCATCAGGAGCCGCGCCTCGGCCAGCCACATGCAGGTGCCGTCCTGGGGCGATGTGAAGGCCGAATGGCGCTCGGAGTCGATCGGCTGGATCGACGACTCCAACCAGATCGTCGGTGCCGGCCTGGTGCTCTACCGGCAGCTGCCGAAGCTCAAGCGCTACCTGGCGTACCTGCCCGAGGGCCCGGTCATCGACTGGTTCGACCGCGACCTGGACCGCTGGCTCACCCCGATGCTGGCGCACCTGAAGTCGCAGGGCGCGTTCTCCGTGAAGATGGGCCCGCCGGTGGTGATCCGCCGCTGGAACGCGCCGACCATCAAGGAGGCCATCGCCGCCAAGCAGGCCAAGCGCCTGCGCGACGTCGAGGCCGACTGGTACGAGCCGCGCGCCTTCGAGGTGGCCGACCGGCTCCGCAAGGCCGGCTGGCTGCAGGGCGACGACGGCGGCGCCGGCTTCGGCGACGTCCAGCCGCGCTACGTCTTCCAGGTGCCGCTGGCCAACCGCTCGCTGGACGACATCCAGAAGGGCTTCAACCAGCTCTGGCGGCGCAACATCAAGAAGGCCGAGAAGAGCGGCGTCGAGGTGGTCCAGGGCGGCTACGACGAGCTGCCGATCTTCCACCAGCTCTACCTGGTGACCGCCGAGCGGGACAGGTTCACCCCGCGCCCGCTGGCGTACTTCCAGCGGATGTGGAAGGCGCTCACCGCCGAGGACCCGAACCGCATGCGGCTCTACATCGCCTACCACGAGGGCGAGCCGCTGGCCGCGACCACGATGCTGGTGGTCGGCGAGCACGTCTGGTACTCCTACGGCGCCTCGGCCAACCACAAGCGCGAGGTCAAGCCGTCCAACGCCATCCAGTGGCGGATGATGCGCGACTCGTACGCGCTCGGCGGCGGCGTGTACGACCTGCGCGGCATCAGCGACACCCTGGACGAGGACGACCACCTGTTCGGCCTGATCCAGTTCAAGGTCGGCACCGGCGGCCAGGCCGCCGAGTACCTCGGCGAGTGGGACTTCCCGCTCAACAAGCTGCTGCACAAGGCACTCGACCTCTACATGTCGCGCCGCTGAGCAGCCCGCGCCCCGCCGTGCCCAACACCCTCTGGGAGATGACCCGATGACGCTGTCGCTCTATCTCGACACCGAACGCTGGCGCACCCACCAGCGCTCCGTCCTGGCCGAGTTCCCCGGCCTGGTGCCGGTGGCGAAGGGCAACGGCTACGGCCTGGGCAACCACCGGCTGGCCGAGGAGGCGACCCTCCTCGGCACCGGTGTGCTGGCCGTCGGCACCGCGTACGAGGCGGCCGACGCGGCCGACTGGTACGGCGGCGAGCTGCTGGTCCTCACCCCGTACCGGGTCGGCGAGGAGGTCCTGCCGCTGCCGCACGCCCGGGTGATCCGGACGGTGGCGAACCTGGACGGGCTGCGCGCGCTGCGCGGCTCCCGGGTGGTGCTGGAGTGCATGACCACCATGCGCCGGCACGGCGTGAGCGCGGCCGACCTCCCGGTGGCGGCCGCCGAACTGGAGGGCGTCTCCTTCGAGGGTCTGGCGCTGCACCTGCCGATGGACCGGCCGGACGGCTCCTCCCCGGTGGACGAGGTCGCCCACTGGGTGGACACCGCCCGGGCGGCCGGGGTGCCGGTGCACACCGTGTTCGTCAGCCACCTCGGCGCGGCGGGCATGGAGGAGCTGGGCCGGCGCTACCCGGACACCGTCTTCCGGGCCCGGATCGGCACCCGGCTCTGGCTCGGCGACCACGGCGCCCTGGAGGTCCGGGCGACGGTCCTGGACGTCACCCCGGTCGCCAAGGGCGACCGCTACGGCTACCGCCAGCACCCGGCGCCGTCCGACGGCCACCTGCTGGTGGTCGCCGGCGGCACCGCGCACGGCATCGGCCTGGAGGCGCCCAAGTACGTGCAGGGCATGTCCTCGCGGGCCAAGGGGATCGCCCGGGCCGGCCTGGCGACGGTCAACAAGACCAAGTCGCCGTTCAACTGGGCCGGCAAGCAGCTCTGGTTCGCCGAGCCGCCGCACATGCAGGTCTCGCTGCTCCTCCTGGACGGCGAGACCAAGCCGCCGGCGGTCGGCGACGAGCTGACCCTCCAGGTCCGGCACACCACCACGCACTTCGACCGCGTGGTGGACCGCTAGGTTCCGTCCGGGCGATCATGTGCGGAGCCAGATGACGAGGGCTGCTGCGGTGACGGTGCCGAGGTAGACGTATCGGCGTTTGTCGTATCGGGTGGCGACGGCTCTGGCGTGCTTGAGTTTGTTGATGGCCCGTTCGACGGTGTTGCGTTTCCTGTACCGCTCCTCGTCGAAGCCCGGCGGTCGCCCGCCGCGTGAGCCTTTGCGCAGGCGGGCGGCCCGGCTGTCGGTCTTCTCCGGGATGGTGTGCCGGATGCCGCGTCTGCGCAGGTAGTCGCGGCACGGCCCGTTGCTGTAGCCCTTGTCGGCGGCCAGGCTGTCGGGCCTCTTGCGAGGCCTGCCCGGACCGGTCCGCGGGACACGGATCTTCTCCAGCACGGGCTCGAACTGCGTGCAGTCCGCCCGCTGCCCCGCAGTGATGATCAGGGATAGCGGGCGGCAGCGGCCGTCCGCGCTCAGGTGGACCTTGGTGGTGAAGCCGCCGCGCGAGCGGCCCAGGCCCTCGCCTCCGCCACCACCTCCGCCAGGCGGGCGACGAGGCTCTGCCAGGCGTCTCGTCCTGGTGTTCTCCCGGCCCAGCCCCCTTTGGCGCGAGGGCTGGTGGCGGATCGGTGCGGGCACCGGCCGCGTGCTGGTGGGCCCGGACGATGGTGGAGTCGACCGAGATGTCCCAGTCGATGTCGCCGGCCTCGTCCGCTTCCGCCTGGACCCGCTGGAGCAGACGCTCCCAGGTCCCGTCTGCCGACCACAGTCGATGGCGCTCGTAGACCGTCTTCCACGGCCCGAACCGCTCGGGCAGATCACGCCAGTGCACACCGGTCCGCACCCGATGCAGAATCCCGTCGATCACCTGCCGATGGTCCCGCCACCGACCACAACGCCTGTTGCTGACCGGCAGGAACGGCCGCAGCCGTTCCCACTCGGCATCCGTAAGATCTCCCCGCCCCATGCCCGGACCAACGAGCAAGGCAGGCGATAGTCACATGATCGCCCGGACGGAACCTAGCCGCCGCTACGGCCTGGTGCTGTCGGCCGGTTCCGGGGCGTGCGGCTCGTCGAGCCACTGCCACTGCTCCGGACCGGCCGGCGCGTACCCGGCGTAGCTGGCCTCCTCGCGCAGCTGCCGGGCGTTGCCGAGCACGAAGACGTCCGGGGCCTGGTCGAGCACCCCGCCGGACGGGTCGTCGCTGCCGTCCCAGCGCACCGGGTCGCGGTCCGGCAGCAGCACGTCGCGGATCACCATGACGACCAGGTAGAGCGTGCCGAGCAGGTGCAGCACGATGGCGAAGTGGTACCAGGAGTCGCCGATCCCGTGCTGCTTGGGCCCGGTGACGAAGCCCAGGTGGGACCAGATGCCCAGGGTGTAGAGCACCTCGCAGGCCTGCCAGATCAGGAAGTCCCGCCAGCGCGGCCGGGCCAGCACCGCGAGCGGGATCAGCCAGAGCACGTACTGCGGCGAGTACACCTTGTTGACCAGGACGAACGCGGCCACCACCAGGAAGGCCAGCTGCGTGACGCGCGGGCGGCGGGGCGCCGAGAGGGCGAGCCACCCTATCCCCAGGCAGCCGAGCACCATCAGCACCCCGATGACGAGGTCGAGGTTGGCCAGCCCCACGCCCCGGGTCTGCATCAGGATCAGCCAGAAGGAGCCGTAGTCCTCCTTGCGGTGCTTGCTGAAGACGTAGAAGGTCGACCAGCCCTGCCAGTTGGCCAGCATGATCGGCAGGTTCACCAGCAGCCAGGCACCGACCGCACCGCCCAGCAGCGCCCGGCACTCGCGCCACTTGCCGGCCCGCCAGCAGAGCATCACCAGCGGGCCGAGCAGCAGCAGCGGGTAGAGCTTGGCGGCGGTGGCCAGGCCGATGAAGACACCGGCCCAGAGCGGCCGCGATCCGGCCCACCAGGCCAGCGCGACGGCGGCCAGCGCGACCGCCAGGAGGTCCCAGTTGACGGTGGAGTTCAGCAGCAGGCCGGGGGCGAGCGCGAACAGCAGGGCGTCCCACGGGCGGCGCCGGTGGGTCCGGGAGACCGCGACCACCGCGACCACCGCGCAGGCCATCAGCAGGCCGGCGTTGATCGCCCAGAACCACTGCTCCTGGCTCTGCTGGGTGCCGCCGCCGGGCGTCAGCCAGGCCGCGACCTGCATGAACAGACCGGTCAGCACCGGGTACTCGAGGAACTGCAGATCGCCGGAGGTGCCCGGGATCCGGTCCACGTACGGGTGCAGCCCGGCCGCGAAGCCGCGCCCGCCGAACAGGTGCGGGATGTCGCTGTAGCAGGCGTGGATGTACTGCGGCGACCCCGGCTGGAACCAGGCGCCGTCGTAGCAGGGCAGCTTCTGCGCCATGCCCAGCACCGAGACCACGATCACCACCAGCGCCAGGAAGCGCGCCGGGATCCACCAGGAGACACCGAGCAGCGCGCGCCGGCCGGGCGGGCCGCCGATCACCTCGCTGCCGGCCGCGGCGACCGGGTCCTCGTCCGCCGGGACGACCACGGTGTTGGCCGGTGGCGGGGCCACCTCGGGGGCGGCGGAGGCCTTGCCGGGCGCTGCCGGAGCCGCCCCGGCGGCCTCGATGGGCCCGATCTGGCCGACGGATTCGTCAGGAGCGCTCGACGTCATGCCGGACATCCTGCCGCACCTCCCCCGGCTGGACGAGGAGGCCCCCTGAGCGGCTTCCGGCCGATCCGGCCAATCGTGACGAAACGGCGGTGGGGGGCCGCCCCGGGGGGGCCCCCCCCCCCGGGACCCCCCCTCGGGGCCGGCCCGCGGCCCCCCCGGGCGGGCGGGGGCGCCGGC
>NZ_JBHJUK010000169.1:0-17133 GCF_042266225.1 Kitasatospora sp. NPDC056181 | reverse complement strand
GACGCCACTTACAGGGCTTTGTCCGTGGCATTGGGCAGGGGGGGTCGCGCGCTGTTCTACCTGGAGGTGCCACCACCGCTCTTCGGCCGGATCGCCGACGGCATCGCGGCGGCCGGCCGGGCCGAGGGCGCCAAGATCATGGTCGAGAAGCCCTTCGGCAAGGACCTCGACAGCGCCCGCGCGCTCAACGCCACCATGCACCGCCACTTCCCCGAGGACTCGATCTACCGCGTCGACCACTGGCTCGGCCTCGACCCGGTCGAGAACGTCCTGTTCGCCCGGTTCGCCAACTCGGTGATCGAGCCGCTGCTCAACCGCACCCACGTCGAGTCCGTGCAGATCACCATGGCGGAGGCGTTCGACGTCTCCGACCGCGGGCGCTTCTACGACCGCACCGGCGCCGTCCGCGACGTGATCCAGAACCACATGCTCCAGGTGCTGGCCACCGTCCTGGCCGACCCGCCCTCCGGGCCGGGGCTGTCGGCATGGCGGGACGCCAAGGCCGAGGTGGTCTCCTCGCTGCGGCCGCTCACCCCCGACCACATCGTGCGCGGGCAGTACGAGGGCTACCTGGACGTGGACGGGGTCGACCCGAAGTCTACCGTCGAGACGTACGCCGCGATCCGGCTGGCCGCCGACTCCTGGCGCTGGGCCGACGTACCGATCCTCATCCGGGCCGGAAAGTGCCTCCCGGTGACCGCCACCGAGGTCAGTATCCGGTTCCGCCGCGCCCCGCACGACGTGTTCGGCCTGCGCCCGGCGCCCGCGACGAACCGGCTGCGGTTTCGCATCTGGCCCGAGACCGCGGTCGCGCTGACCCTCGCGGGCAAGACACCGGGCGGCGGCTGGCAGGCCAAGCACGAGGAGCTGGCCTTCAGCGAGGTCCCGGGATCGGACATGCGTCCCTACGACAGGCTGATCGGCGCCGCGCTTGACGGCGACCGCTGGCTCTTCGCCCGGCAGGACACGGTGGAGTCCGCCTGGCGGATCGTCGACCCGGTGCTGGACGACGTCGTTCCGGTCCGTCCGTACGCCAGGGGCACCTGGGGCCCGAAGGAGGCGGACGCCCTGCTGCCGAACGGCGACACCTGGGACGACCCGGCCGGCTGAGCACACCGCCGACCGGCCGGTGCGACCGCTCGCGTGCCGCACCGGCCGGTGCGCCGCCGCGCCCGCGCCCGTTCTTGGGCCCGGGCCCGGCGGCAACCGGATGAACGGCGCAACGACCCTCGCGCTGCTCCTGCCGCCCGCACCGGAAGGATGTTCAGCTGGGTGGATGGATCTGGTCCATCTGAGACTGGTGACGCCGCCCGCCCTCACCGAGCGGACGCTCGCGTTGCTGACCGCCGACCGCCACGTCCTCAACCTGGTGGTGCTGGAATCCGCGGCCCGCGCGCCGGACGGCGACGTCGTCGAGTGCGATGTGGTGAAGGGCCCCGCGAACGAGCTGCTGCGCCACCTGCGGGACCTCGGAGTCGACCGGCAGGGTGCGATCGCGATCGAGGACGTCGGGCTGCTGTTCTCGCACCGGGCCGAGCGGCTCGAAGCCGACGAGCCGATTCTGCTGGCCCACGCGCCGTTCTGGGCCTCCGTCGAGGCCGGCATTCGCGCCGGGGGCACCTACCAGCCCTCCTTCTACCTGCTGCTGGTGATCGCCGGCCTGATCGGCGCGGTCGGCATCATGACGAACTCCCAGATCCTCATCGTGGCGGCGATGGTGGTGGGCCCCGAGTACGGCGCCATCACCAGCGTCGCGCTGGGCCTGGAACGGGGTAACCGGCGCCGGGTGGGGCAGGGGGTACGAGCGTTGATGCTCGGCTTTCCACTGGCCATCGCGGTCAGTTTCGCTTTCGCCGCACTGGCCCGGGGAGCCGACCTGCAGTCCAAGGCGTTCCAGGCCGGCCTGCGACCGGTGTCGAACCTGATCGACACCCCGAACGCCTTCTCGCTCGTGGTCGCCGTCCTCGCCGGAATCGTCGGCATCGTGTCCCTCACCGAAGCCCGGAGCAGCGCGCTGCTCGGCGTCTTCATCTCCGTGACCACGATTCCCGCCGCCTCGGACGTGGCCGTCTCGCTGGCCTTCGCGGACTGGCACGAGGCATGGGGTTCCCTGCTCCAACTCCTGCTCAACGTGGTCGTCCTGGTGGTGGTGGGAGTACTGGCCCTCCGGGCGCAGCGCCGGGCCTGGGGCCGGGTGATCCGGCGTACCGGGGGTGGCGCCCCGGGCGGCAGGAGCCGGCGCGGCGGGGGATAGTGGTGTCCGGGGGTTCCGTCCGACAGGTCATCGCCGAGGACAAGCCCCGGGGACAAGCCCCCGGGGGACGCCGAGCACAAGCGGAGACACCATGGACCGCTACCCGCCCATCGCCGACCACGGCCTCGTGGGAGATCTGCAGACCGCCGCCCTGGTGTCGGCCGGGGGAGTCGTCGACTGGTTCGCGGCTCCCCGGTTCGACTCCCCGAGCATCTTCGCGGCCCTGCTCGACCACGACCGCGGCGGCTACTTCCGGTTCTCACCCGAGCATCCGGACGCCACCTGCAAGCAGATCTACTACCCCGACACGGCCGTGCTGGTCACCCGTTTCATGTCACCCGACGGCGTCGGCGAGGTCGTCGACTGCATGGCACCCGACACGTCGCTCACACCGACCGACCGGCACACGCTGATCCGGGTCGTGCGGGCGGTCCGGGGGAGCGTCCGCGTCGTCCTGGAGTGCCGGCCGCGGTTCGACTACGGCCGGGCGGACCACGAGCTCCAGCTGGAGCCCGGCGCCGCCGTCTTCCGGGCACCCGGGCAGGTCGCGTACCTCCAGTCCACGTTCCCCGTGACCCGGGACGGTCGGGACGTCCGCGGGGAGATCGCCCTCGACGCCGGGCAGGAGGCGGCCGCGGTCTTCACCGTGTGCGGCCCGGACGGCGAGCCGCCGGCCCCGTTCCACCCGGCCGAGCTGGCCGACCGGATCACCGCCATCGGCGAATGGTGGCAGGAGTGGCTGCGCGGCTCCCGGTACCGCGGTCGCTGGCCCATCATGGTCAACCGGTCCGCCATCACCCTCAAGCTCCTCACCTACCACCCGACCGGTGCGCCGATCGCCGCCGCCACGATGGGGCTGCCCGAGCAGATAGGCGGCGAGCGCAACTGGGACTACCGCTACACCTGGGTCCGCGACGGCTCCCTGTCCGTACGCGCCCTCCTGGACCTCGGCTTCACCGAGGAGGCGACCCGGTTCGTGAACTGGCTGGGCACCCGGCTGCACGAACGCGCGGACCTGCCCGGAGAGCGGTTGCAGATCATGTACCGGGTGGACGGCGACCCGGACATCCCCGAGGAGATCCTCGGTCACTTCGAGGGCTACCGCGGCTCCGCGCCGGTCCGGGCCGGGAACGCCGCGATGGACCAGTTGCAGCTGGACATCTACGGCGAGGCGCTGTACGCCCTGTCCGAGATCCGCGAGGTGGGCAGCCGGACGGACTACCACGGCTGGAAGGTGCTCTCCTCGGCGATGGACTGGCTCGCGGACTCGTGGGACCGCCCGGACGAGGGCATCTGGGAGACCCGCGGCGGGCGCAAGGACTTCTCCTACAGCCGGGTGATGTGCTGGGCCGCCCTCGACCGCGGCCTGAAGCTCGCGCACGAGTTCAGCCGCCCCGCCGACATCGACCGCTGGCGCAAGGCCCGCGACGCGATCATCGAGCAGGTGATGGAACGCGGCTGGAGCACCAAGCTCAACGCCCTGGTCCAGCACTACGAGGAGGACGTCCTGGACGCCTCGCTGCTGCTCGTGCCCCGCGTCGGCTTCCTCGCGCCGCAGAGCGCCAGCTGGCTCTCCACGCTGGACGCGATGGACCGCACCCTCGTCTCGGACAGCCTGGTGTACCGCTACGACCCGGCGGCCTCCCCAGACGGACTGCGCGGATCCGAGGGCACGTTCAGTCTCTGCAGCTTCCTGTACGTCGACGCGCTGGCCCGGGCGGGCCGGGTCCGCCAGGCGCGGTACGCCTTCGAGAAGATGCACACCTACGCCAACCACGTCGGACTGTTCGCCGAGGAGATCGGCCCGAGCGGCGAGCAACTGGGCAACTTCCCCCAGGCGTTCACCCACCTGGCACTGATCATGGCGGCCACCACGCTGGACGAGGCGCTGGACAAGGCCCGGAACCGCTGACAGTCGCACCGCACCGCACCCGGAGGGCCGGGCCGACGCCGTGGTACCGGCTCGGCACGGGGCCGGGTGGCCCGGCCGATCCCCGTCCGGACGGGGGCCGGCCGGGCCTCGGTCTCACCCGCCGTACGCCGCGTCGATGTGGGCGAGCACGGGGGCGGCGCCGTCCTCCGCGGCGATGCGGCGGGCGAGTTCGACTGCGCGGCGGTGGTGGCCCGGCTCGGTCACGCAGGCGGTGATCGCGTCGGCGAGGGCCTCGGCGGCGAGCCCCTCGAACGGCAGGGGCCGGGGAGCGACCCCCAGCCGGTGCAGCCGGGCCGCCCAGAACGGCTGGTCGGCCATGACGGGTACCGGGACGGCGGGCACCCCGGCCCGCAGACCGGCACCGGTGGTGCCCGCCCCGGCGTGGTGCACGACGGCGGCGGTCTGCGGGAAGAGCCAGTCGTGCGGGACGTCCCCGATGGCGAGGACGTCGTCGCCACCGCCGCCCAGTCCGGCCCACCCCGCCTGGACCACCGCGCGCACACCCGCCCGCTTCACCGCAGCGGCCACCAGGTCGCTCAACCGTTCCCCGTGACCCGGTGCCATGCTGCCGAACCCGATGAACACCGGCGGCGGACCGGCCTGGAGGAAGTCGGCCAACTCGGCCGGGGGCCGCCAGCCGTCCGGCCGGGCCGGCCACCAGTAGCCCGTCACCTCGGCCTGCGACGGCCAGTCGGCCGGGCGCGGCACCACCGACGGGCTGAAGCCGGCGAAGACCGGCCGGATGCCCGCAGCCGGTCCCGCCGGTGGTCCCGCCGATGGACCCGCCGGTGGTCCTGCGAGTGGTTCCGCCGGTGCGACTGCGGGCAGGCCGAGGCGGGCACGCAGCCGGGCCACGGCACCGGCGAAGAGCCGGTCCCGGCGCCCCACCACCTCCAGGCCCGCGGCCAGGTTGCCCTCCGGCCCCAGGTCGTCGGTACCCGGCGTGCCGGGCAGGGGGAACTCCCTGGTGGCGAGCGCCGGTGTGAGGTGGGTGCCGATGACGGGGACGCCGAGGGCCTCGCCGACGACGTGGCCGAGCGGTGCGGGGGCGAAGGCGGTCAGCACCAGGTCGGTGCCGTCGGCCACGGCCTCCGCCACGCCGTCGGCGAGCCCGTCCACGTAGGCCCGGTTCAGCGCCCGGACCTCCTGCGGGGAGGCCGCCCGGGACCAGGACCGGATCAGGTCCTGCGGGTCCCCCGGCAGGGGCCGATGGCCGAGGCCGCACCCGCCGACGAGGGCGGCGAAGGACGGATGAGCGGCCACGGTGACCTCGTGACCGGCGTCCAGCAGACGCCGTCCCAGGCCGGTGAACGGCGCGACGTCTCCCCGCGATCCGGCAGTGATGATCAGAATCCGCATGCGGTGATTCTCCTCGACGGACGCCGCCCCGATCACCGACACCGGGCGCGCACCCGAAGACCGGCCTGAACCACCCCCGCGAACGGCCCGAACCACCCGTGAGCGCCCTTGGACGACTCGCGAACGGCCCGAACCACCCGCGAACGGCTGTGGACCACCCGCGACCGGCCGCGAGCAGCCGCGACCGGCCGTCAAGAGGCCCCGGCCGTCCGGTCGGTGGGACCTCCGTACGGCCGGGGCGCCCCGCTACCTGGTGCAGGTCCGGTCCCCGTTCGGCAGCCTGCCCCCTGCCAGATAGGCGTTGACCGTGTCGTCCACGCACGCGTTGCCGTACAGGCCGTAGAGCGCGTGCCGGTTGGCGCCCTCCAGCGTCAGCAGCCGGGAGGCGGGCAGCAGCCCGTGCAGCGCGACGCTGTCCCGGTAGGTGGTGCGCGGGTCGCCGGTCGCGGCGACGATCAGCACCTTGGCGTCGCGCCGCACTTCGGTGCGGGCCTCGCGCGGGCGGTCCCAGAAGGCGCACGGGTTGATGTTGTGGACCATCGGGCCGAACAGCGGGTGCTCGGCCCGGCTGCGCTCGATCTCCCGCCAGTACGCCTCGGGGTCGCGCGGCGCAGGGGCGTCCGCACAGATGACCGCCTGCTGGGAGCTGCCGGTCGGCGACGCGTCCCCGCTGAACGCGAACCGCAGCGTGGCGGTGAACGCCGCCGACGGCCGGGTCGGCCGCCCCGCCGCCGCCTCGGCGAGCACCGCGATCTGCTCCGCCAGGCCCCCGCGCGCGGCGTCGGTGTCGTCCGCGAGTCCGGCGAAGAGCAGGAAGGGTACCCGGGTGTCGTCGAGCAGGAACGTGTCGGTCCCGCTGCCGACGGCCAGCGGGGCGCGCGCCGACGCCTCGACGAGCCGCCGGATGCCCGCCGTCACCTCGTCCGCGGTCCGGCCGAGCCCGTAGGTGTCGTGGCGGACCGCCGTCCAGGCCGCCCAGCCGGCGAGCGCCTGCTCGTTCTCCGCCAGCAGGTTCGGCAGCAGTACCGGCCCGTACGTGCGCGGGTCGAGCGCCCCGTCGAGGACCACCCGGTCGTAGCGGCCTGGGAACATCTGGGTGAACACCGTGCCCAGGTAGGTCCCGTACGAGACCCCCAGGTAGGAGATCTTCCGCTCGCCGAGCGCGCCGCGGATGACGTCCATGTCGCGGGCCGTGTTGCGGGTGCTCGCGTGCGGCAGCAGCGGTCCGGCCGCCGCCCGGCACTTGGCGGCCAGGTCCTTCTGGAGGGCGACCTGCCGCTCGAAGCTCGCCCGGCTCAGGCCCGCCGAGACGAGGTTGGTGCCGACCGGCCAGCCGCAGTCCAGCGGGGTGCTGCGGCCGACGAATCGCGGGTCCATGCCGATGATGTCGTAGCGCGCGGCGGTCTCCTTGAGCGCCGCACGGACGCGCGGCGGGCTCCCGAGGGTCTGGCCGCCCGGACCGCCGTCGTTGAGCAGCAGCGGGCCGATCCGGTGGCGGGTGTCGGTGGCCTTGATCCGGGAGATCGCGACGGTGATGGTGCGGCCCCGGAGGTCACCGTAGTCGAGCGGCACGGTCACGTCGGCACAGGTCGCGCCCGCCTGCTCCAGGCCGGCGCCGACCTGGTCGTCCGGGCCCTGGACGCAGCTGCGCCAGTCGAGGACCTGGTCGTAGTAGCGCTCCAGGCCCGGGGTGGTGGAGGCGGCGAGGTCCGGCGAGGCGTCACCGGAAGCGGACACGGACGTGGACGCGGAGGTGTCGGCGGCGACGCCGCCGGGAGCGGCGGGCGCGGCCCGGGCCACCGGGGTGACCGCCAACACCGGGGCGGCCACGGCCACGGCGAGCGCCGTGATCCGCGGCGTCGGTCGGCGTCGGCCCCGGAGGCGTCCGGGCCAAGGGAATTGATGGTCTGTCATGGTGTCGACGCTAGGAACCTGTCACCCGAAGATCACGACAGCACACCCCCGGAGACCGCCGGGGGACATCCCGACCCGCCACGTTCCCTTTCGGGCAGGAGGAACCGGCCGCGCGGACCGGACACGGCCCCCGCACCCCCCGCCCGCGGACGGGACCCGGCCGACCGGCCCGTCCCGACGGTCGGCGGCACACGACCTCTGGGCTAAGATCACGCAGCCCGTACGGGCACGCATCAGCGGGGGGACAGGGGCGGGGGACGAGCAGGTGACCGACGATTCCGTGGTGGCCGACACCGGCACGAAGGGCGCGGCCGGCCAGGTCGTGACGGCGCTGGTACTGGTGGGGGGCGCCATCGCCCTCGTGTGGGGGCTGGGCGGGGTCGGCGACTCCCCGGCGCGGGACGAGAAGCCCGCCGCGTGCAACGCGGCCAAGGAGACGGACGCGCCCGAGTACCCGGCGCTGTGCGCCGCGCTCAACCGCCCCGACCTGCCGACGCTGCTCGGCACGCCGACCGAGCACGTCTCGGTCGCGCAGTCCGGGGGCGGGCCCTTCACCTTCCCGGACGGGACGAAGATGTACGACGCCTCGGCACAGGTGCAGCTCGGCCCCGTCAACGTGCGCATCACGGACAACCGCAACCTCTCGGTCCAGGACGTCGCGTCGTTCGCGAAACCGCCGGCCCTGCCGACCTCGGTGCTCGGGCGTGCCGCGGCGACCTACGCGGACCACACGATGGCGATCGCCTTCAGCACCAACGGCAAGTCCACCAGCGGGCCCGGCGGCATCGCGCGGCACCTCGTCGTCGCCAAGGACCCCAAGGCCGGCGGCGGCTCCTTCGAGCTCACCATCTGGCGCCAGGACACCGCGCTCCCGGACGAGACGGCCCTGTTCCGGATCGCCGAGCAGGTGCTGCCCACGGTCCGGGGGTGGGTCGCGGGGGAGGCGTAGCGCACCCCGGCCCGGGTGCGCTGCGCCCGGCTGACCGTCGGCCGCTCAGCGCCGCCTCGTCAGGCGGTCCACGACGGTCTGGCCGCGGGTCGTCTGCCAGCGTGACCGCGCCTGACGAATGACCGTGTCCCACTCCTGGCGGACCTCGTTGTCCGGAGGGCGCTCGCCGCGCCCGATCCTGTCGAGCTCGTCCTGCACCTCCCTGCCGAGCGCTGCCGAGCCCACGGTCGCGAACATGGCCCCGAACAGGGCCGAGAGCATGGCGAAGACCGCCCCGATCGCGCCGTAGCGGTTCGTGTAGGAGTTGAAGAGGTGCGGCAGGTAGACGGTCAGGGCCACCGAGTAGCCGGACAGCAGAACCGCCCCGATGAGCCCGAACGGCAGAAGGCGGAGTCGTGGAATCCGGCCGGCGGACAGGAGCCGACCGCTCCAGATGAGAAGGGCCGCCGTCAGCGGCGCCTCCACGACGGCTGCTCCGAGTCCCAGCGGTTTGCGGCCGATGGCCGCCTGGACCCAGCCGCTCAGCGTGGCGTACACGGCCAGCACGGCGATCCACTTCAGGCCGTTCACCGTGTTGCGGACACTCAACGGCTGTAGTTCCCAGCCCTGTTCGAAGAGCCTCTGGGCAGCCCGCGCGAAACTCAGTACCGAGACGAGTAGGAAGGCGACCCCGAAGAGTCCCACCGAGCTCCAGTCGCTCGACGAGGAGAACAGGTGGCGTACGGCTTCGGCGCCGTCCCCGGTGAGGTCGTAGCGGTCGACGATGCGGTCGGCGACGTCCTTGCCGCTCAGGCGGACCACGAGACCGCTGAGGAGGATGGCCAACGGCACCAGCGCCGTCAGTGCGGCGGAGGCCAGGGCCATCGAGCGGTCGAAGCCGACGAGTCGCTGGAACCGGCCGACCACGCGCAGCGCGAACGCCGGGCGGAGCCAGAAGGTCGCCCACCGCAGGACGGTCTCGCGGCTGATCCGTGTCGTTTTGGCCCTCCGGTGTTCGGTGGCGGGTGTTGCCGAGGGAAGCCGGGCGGGTGCGGCGGGTGCCCGGACGGGACCCTCGGGCCGGAACGGCGGACCGCCGCCGGAGCGATCCTCTCGCGGCGGGTCCTGACCGGGGCCCGCAACCCGCCGGGTGAGTGCCGCCGTCTGCTCACACTGGGCGGTGATCTCGCCCCGCAGGGAGTCGAGTCTGCCTGCGGCGGGCCGGTCGACGGACTCCCGGGGCGGCCGACGGACCCGGGCGGCCGACGGAGCTCCCGGGCCCGGCCCGCTGCGACGCCGAGGGCGCCGTGACGGTTGCGGGGACACGAGGCCCGGTGTCCTGCCCGTGTCCCCGCCCGTTGCCCCCGCCCGGTGTCCCTGTGTGGCTCCCGCCCTCGGCGATGTGCCACCGGGGCCGGTGGGTCCGGGGGAGCGCACCAGGGCGGGCGCGGGCGGCCCGGCTCAGGAGGCGAGCGGGCCCCCGGACTGCGGCGGGCCCGGCACGAGCGGGCCGGTGACCTGCTTGGTGTCGTCGTCGTCCGAGGTGACCGCCGTGGTGATCGAGCTGGTTCCCCCGGCGATCACGCCGATCAGGATGAACGCGACCAGCAGGCCGCGCCCGGCCCCGCTGAGGACCAGCGGGCGGGTCGCCGAGACCGGGCCGCCCGGCACCGAACCCGGCTCCTCGCCGAACAGCCGCTTCGGGTAGGCGGAGGTGAGCATCAGCAGGTACGCCATGTAGCGCATCCGGTAGCGCAGGATCGCGGCCGTCGCCTCGAACAGCGGTTGCGGCATCCGGCCCAGGATCAGCACCACCAGCCAGCTGATGAAGGAGACCGTCCACCACCCGGCGTACAGCACGCCCTGGATGATCATCGCCGGGATCGCCAGCACGATCCGGAAGAACACCGCGAGCCGGTTCAGCTCACCGGGCCGCAACTCCACCCGGACCGGATGGTCGGGCGTGTGGAACGCGAACGGCGGATAGCGGTCGTGGGTGAGCAGCAGATAGGCGTTGACCCGCGTCTCGTACGGGACGAAGCCGGTCAGGTAGTCGGAGGCGAAGACGGGCAGCCGGCCCAGGACCAGGGCGCCGAACCAGCCCAGTACGGCGATGAAGAAGGCCACCACCGACAGCACCCAGACCACCACGAACTGGGGGATCAGCAGGATGATCCGCAGGGCCACGGTGAGCCGGTTCTGCGTCCCCGGTGCGGGCATGTCCAGCACGGGCAGCCACTCCGTCTCGAACGGTGCGGGTGCGGGTGCGGGGGGAGCCTGCCACATCCGGGCCTCCAGGTCTCGACGCCAGGCACGGTGGTGAACCGGCCGTGTGCTCCGAAGATCGCAGCCGACCACCGCCTCCGCGCGCTGCGCTGCGCCGGCCGGGGGAGCGGGCGGGCGTCGATGTGTGCACGTCCGGCCTCGGCGCGATCCCGCAAGAACTCCGTACGGTCGGAGTCCGCCCAAGGCGGAGCAGTTTCGGGCATCGCGTCGTACGGCGGGGCACCGGACGGCAGGATCACCCCGGGGTAGGACCATCCGAAGGCGGCCGACCGCGCCGTCCGCGTGTCATGCCTCGGCCATGCAGCGCTCACGTGCGGGGGTGCCCGGTTGCCGGCGAACGACGGCCATGACGGCCATGACGGTCACAGCCACGACGGTCACAGCCACGACGGTCACTGCCACGACGGCTACGACGGTCATGACGGCTACGACGGTCACAGCGGTCACCACGACGGGTTCGACGTCCGCCGGGCCGAGCTCGACGGTGATGACGACTGCGAAGGCGACGGTCTCCACGGCTTCGGAACGGACCACGACGACCTCTCCGACTTCGACGCCTTCCTCCGGGTCTCGGCCGAGCTGACCGGCTTCGACGAGGCCGAGCTGCGCGCCACGGGAATGGCCCGCGAACACCACCGCACCCTGCTGGACCGCCGCGTCCGGGACGAACACGCCCTGATCCAGCTCTGGTACCTGGGCGCCTGGCCGGGTGAGCCGCCCTCCTCGGCCCGCGCCCACGACCAGGGGCTTACGTGGCGTACCTTCCACGGCGCCGCCCCCGGCCCCACCACCGCCTCTGCTCCCCCCGCCCCCGCTACGGATGTGGACGCCACCCCTGCCGGCACGCCCGCAACAGGCGCAGCACCCGGCCCACGAGCACCCGGCCCACGGGCGGCGGGCCGGGAGCCGGGTCAGGAGGGTTGAGGTTGACCTCGGGTCAGGGTGGAAGCTCGTCGCAGCGGCACGAAGCCGCTCCGAGCACAGCGGATCTGAAGGAGCACCATGTCCATCACCCTTTCCGGTCAGGGGCAGGATCGCCCGGAGTTGCAGAAGATGATCGAGGAGATCGTCGAGTCCGGGTTCGTCGGAGTACAGCTGCGGGTGAACGACGAGCAGGGCGAGTGGGTCGGCAGCGCCGGGGTGCGCGAGCTGGGCCGCAGTGCCAGGACGCTGACCGACGGGCACTTCCGGATCGGCAGCACCACCAAGAACTTCGTCGCGACCTCGGTGCTCCTCCTGGTGGCCGAGGGCAGGATCGGTCTGGACACGCCGGCCGACGACTACGTCCCCGGGTTCGGGCTGGACCGGCGGATCACGGTGCGGATGCTGCTCCAGCACACCAGCGGGATCTTCAACCACACCGGCGAGCTCAACGAGGACGGGACGTTCGAGCCGGGAGTTCCCTGGCGGGGCAAGGAGTGGGTGGAGAACCGGTTCAGGACCTACCAGCCCGAGGAGCTGGTGCGGCTGTCGTTGTCCAAGCCCGCGCGGTTCGCGCCCGGGACGCGCTGGAGCTACGCCAACACCAACTACGTGCTGCTCCGGCTGGTGGTCGAGAAGGTCAGCGGCCGTCCGTTCGCCGAGGAGCTGCGCCGGCTGGTCCTGGCGCCGCTGGGGCTGACCGGAACCGTGGCGCCGGGCACCTCGCCGGAGATCCCGGAGCCGCACAACCACTGCTACTACCGCTATGACGACGCCGGGCAGGAGAGGACGGTCGACATCACCCGGGAGAACCCCTCGTGGATTTCGGCGGGTGGCGACATGATCTCGACCACTCGGGACCTGCACACGTACTTCTCCGCGTTGATGGGCGGCAGGCTCCTGCCGGCCGGGCTGCTGGCCGAGATGCGCACGCCGGAGGCGACGGTCGGCTACGGCCTGGGGGTGTTCGCGCAGGACCTGGGCGCGGGCGCCGGTACCGTCTTCCACCACAACGGCGGCATGGCGGGCAGCGGGGCGCTGATGTACAGCTCGCCCGACGGCGGCAGGACCCTGACCGCCGGGCTGACCTGTGTGGGCGACGCCGACCTGTCGATCGCCGCGGCGTTCCAGAAAGCCCAACAGAGGCTCGTCAACGAGGTGTTCCGCGGCGGGCAGGCCGGTCCGGCCCAGCCGGCGGAGTGACCACCTGCGACGCGCACGCCAACAGGAGCGGGGACCGCCTCCGCAGCCGCATCGGACGGTGTGCGTTGTCGCGGAGTCAGAGCACGAGGCAGGCTGGGGAGATGAAGAGCGGAATCACGATCGGGCAGGCGGCGGCGTTCGTCGGCGTCACGGTGAAGACGGTGCGGCACTACCACAGGCTCGGTCTGGTCGAGGAGCCGCAACGCGACGGCTCCGGATACCGGCGGTACGGATCGGACGAGTTGCTGCGGCTCGTCCAGGTCCGGACACTGGCCACCGCCGGCGTACCGTTGGCCGAGATCGGGCCCCTGCTCGACGCCGACGCCGATCGGTTCGCGTCCTCCCTCGCGGACGTCGAGCGGCGGCTGACCGACCGGATCGCGGAGTTGACCGCGCGTCGTGACACGCTGCACCGGCTCGCCGACGGCGACCGCGCCCTGCTGCCCGACCGCGCCTGCGCGGTCCTGGACCGAATGTCCGGCCTCGGCTTCGATCCCGAGTACGTGGCCGGGCAACGCGAGGCCCTGGTGCTGATCCGGGCACTGGTGCCGGAAGGCTTCGACGGCTTCCTGACCCAGCTCGAACACTCCCTCGGCGACCCCGCGTACATCGACCTGGCCAAGCGCGGCTGGGAGGCGGAGGCCTGGGACCCGGACGACCCGAGGATCGAGGAACTCGCGACCGCCATGGCCGAGCACTACCTCGCCAACCACGCGCGGCTGGAGAACCCCACCAGCCGGCAGGCCTGGGCGAACGCCTCCGCCCAGTACCGGCTGATCAACGACCACCGCATGGACCAGGCACCGATCGCGGCCCGGCTGACCGCACTCACGGAGGCGAAACTCCGCTCCGCTGGGGTACCCGTCCCCCACCGGTGACGGGAGCCGGATGCCTCGGCAGGGCCGGATCGAGCAGGTCCTAGTGCAGGTCGGCGTCGAAGGCACCGTCGGAGTGCAGGGCGAGGCCGGCCCCGGGAAGCCGAGGAGACGCCGGGTGAGCGGGAGCCGGGTCCCGCGGACCTCGTACCGCCCACCCGCGGGGTGATCGTCGGGTGCCGTCCGAGGTCCGTACTCCCTGCTGCTCCGGCCGCTCCTGCACTCCCGCTACGGAACTCCCGCCTCCGTACTCCCGTTGCGGCACTCCCGTTACGGAACTCCCGCCTCCGTACTCCCGTTGCGGCACTCCCGTTACGGAACTCCCGCCTCCGTACTCCCGTTGCGGCACTCCCGCTACCGCTCGGCCAGTGGGAGCGCCGGGAAGGTGTGGTTCTGCCAGAGCAGCCGGGAGGTCTCCTCCGGGTAGGCCGTGACGGCCGGTCGTGCGTCGAAGAGCTGGACGAGGCGTTGCCGGACGTCGTAGGCGGGCCACCCGGGGTCGCCGTCGGCGGCGAAGGCCGTCCATGCGGTGCGGATCCGTGCGGACAGCTCCTCCGCCTCGGGGGAGGGGTCCTCGCCGATCAGCAGGGCGGGCTGCCCGCTGCTCAGGTTGCCGAACACGAGCGGCACGTCCAGGCCGTGGCAGGCACCGAGCGCACCCCCCAAGCCCGGGGCGGGCCAGGTCAGCTCGTAGACGTGGGTCCGGCCGCCGGCGGTGGTGTGCGCCTGCGCGAGTCGGAGGGTCGGCATCCGGAACAGCCAGTCGGCGTTGACCAGTTCGTACAGCTCCTCCGGGCCTGCCGACGGGAAGCCCTCGCGGTACCGCTGCGCGCCGTCCGGGCCGGGGGCGAGGGTGCGCAGGGCGGTGTCGGCCTGCTCCTGCGTCACCTGGCCGAGCACGCCGTCGATCAGGCTGAACAGCCGGTGCTCGTCACGGACGTGGCCGACGAGGAGATCGACGTCCCGGGCGGCGCCGTCGGCCAGTGCCTGCCAGGGCGTGGTCGGCAGGACGTCGCCGTCGACGACGGGCGCGAACGGGATCGGCCGGTACGCGATCGGCCCCCAGCGTTCCCGCCACTGCTCGATCTTCGCGGACACCGCGTCACCCGCGGCGGGCAGCTGGGACGGGGCCACCGTGGACAGGTCGGCCACCGTGGGCCGCAGCCCCAGCTCGGTGGCGCAGGCGGTGGCGATGTCGGCGGCCAGTTCGGGCGAGAAGAACGTCCCCGGCAGGCTCTGCGCGACGGCCCGGCGGAACAACCCGGCCGCCCGGGGCATGGCCAGCAGCGCGGCGACCGATCCGCCGCCCGCCGACTGGCCGAAGACCGTGACCCGGTCCGGGTCGCCGCCGAAGGCCCGGATGTTCTCGCGCACCCACCGCAGGGCGGCGACCTGGTCGAGCAGGCCCCGGTTCGCGGGGGCGCCCTCGATCTGCGCGAAGCCCTCCAGGCCCAGGCGGTAGTTGAGGGTCACGACGACGACACCGCCGGCGGCCAGGCGGCCGCCGTCGAACTCCGGGAGGCTGGACGTGCCGATCACGTACGCGCCGCCGGGGATCCACACCATGACGGGGAGACCCGCCCCCGGGACCGGCTCGGGCGACCAGACGTTGACCGTCAACCAGTCGTCACCCGCCGCCTCCTGCGACAGCGCTTCCATGCCGAAGACCCCGGCCTGCGGCGGCGGTGGCCCGTACGACACGGCCGCCCGCACCCCCGCCCAGCCCCGTACCGGCCGGGGTTCGGCGAAACGGAGCGCACCGACCGGTGGCTCGGCGTACGGGATGCCCCGGAAGACCGCCAGGCCGGCCTCGCGGCTGCCGCGCAGGGCACCGGCCGCCGTACGGACTTCGGGTGCGGCCTCGGACGGCCTCGGTGCGGTGGCGGTCACTGCGGGTTTCCTCTCCGGCAGGTGGAGCGGCCACGTCGCCGCCCGGCCCCGCAAGGGACCGGGAGCGCATCGTCCGGAAGCCGCCGGAGGTCATGCGGCAGCTCGGCCGGATCCGTCCCGAGGACGGTACCGTCCCGGGTCCGTTCGTCGGAAGCGGATTAGCCCGGCGGTGGGCCCCGGCGGTGGGCCCGCCGCGAGGGCCGGCGCTTCCTCGGCGCAGGGCCCGGGCAGCGGGCTCGACGTCTGCTGCCCGGGCCCGGGTGGTGCCGTCCCCTGTGACGGGACGGCACCACGACGACCCGCGCCGGCCGGGCCGGGACCGGCAGGGCGGGGCCCCGGGCTCAGGTCACTTGCACTGCCCGCTGCGCGGTCCGGTCACGGTGTTGCCGGACTGCTGCAGGGTGGGTGCGTTGCCCGCGCAGCGCAGCGGCGCCCCGACCTGGTTGCCCTCGAACTCCGGGACCAGGTCCTCGGGGAGCAGGCCGCTGCCGCTGTTGTCGTTGATCCTCACCGGCGCGGACATCGTGTTGGACGAAACCTTCAGGCCGCCGGTGTTGCGCTCCAGGGTCAACGGGGCATTGAAGGCGTTGCCCGCGCAGTCCGTCCCCTCGCCGCCGCCCAGCAGCACGAAGCCGCTGGTGCCCGTGAGGGTCACCGGCGCGGCGAGGGCCGAGTGGCAGACGGTGACCGCGAGGGCGCCGTTCGCGGCCACCGGGCCGTTGATCTGCGCACCCGACACCGCCAGCGCTCCGCCGGGCCGCACCTCCACCGGGCCGTTCTGCCGACCGCCGGGAGCGATGCACAGCGACTGGCCGGCGGCCACGGTCAGCGGGCCGTCGTGGTCCGTGGTGCACGGCCCGCTGAAGCCGACGGTGACGTCGGTGGGCGCGGCCGTGGCGCCCGCCGTGAAGGCGGGGTCGCCGTCGTAGGTGGCGGTGATCGGGTGCGCCCCGGGCTGGAACTTGCCGGTGGTGAAGGTCGCCCTGCCGCCGTCGAGCGGCACGGTCGCCAGCATGGCCGTCCCGTCGGAGAAGGTGACCGACCCGGTCGGGGTGCCCGCGCCCGCGCCGGTCGGGGCCACGGTGGCCGTCACCTGGACGGAGTGGCCGAACAGCGGGGTCGCGGTGTCCGCGCCGAGCGTGACCGAAGTCCCGTACCGGAAGGTGATGACGGCCTTGCCGTTGCCGTGGTTGACGCCCTGGAGGAGCGAGACGTCGGTCGCCGACGGCACCGCGTAGCTGCTGCCGCCGCCACCGCCGGCGCCCGGGAAGTAGCCCGGGTTGCCGCCGCCGGAGCCGCCGCCACCGCCGTGCCAGCCTCCGCCGCCACCGCCGCCGCCCGGGCCGCCCCCACCACCGTTGCCGCCCGTGCCGCCGCTGCCGGGGTTGGGCTCGCTGGTGATGGGGTCGAGGTCGATGCCGGGGGTGCCCGGCCCGCCGTTCAGGGTGTTGGGGTTGCCGTGGCCGGCCGCGGTCCGGCTGCCGCCGGCGCCCGCGAGGCCGGAGCCCAGCGGGCCGTTGCTCTGGCCGCCGTCCTGGCCGGTCTCGCCGCCGCCCGCGCCGCCCCGGAG